>NZ_PZKQ01000025.1:0-198305 GCF_003046645.1 Escherichia sp. MOD1-EC6475
CCTGAAGGGAAAGCTGCACGTAATCAGCAAGCGATATACGCAGCGAATTGAGCGGCATAACCTGAATCTGAGGCAGCACCTGGCACGGCTGGGACGGAAGTCGCTGTCGTTCTCAAAATCGGTGGAGCTGCATGACAAAGTCATCGGGCATTATCTGAACATAAAACACTATCAATAAGTTGGAGTCATTACCCGCTCGCCACGGGAATATCTGCGGCAGCGGGCCAGTAATGGGTTAAGTGATAACAGGTGTCTGGAAATATAGGGGCAAATCCACTGGGGCATTAACTACACCAAGATTTTGGTTTGTCTGTGGGCGTGTTTACTGTTTTTTATTATCATGCGTACACAATTAGCAAGCGAGCTGTGGCCGTCAATTGCATTATTATGCCTGGCATCGCTCTGCTGTAACTTGTTACTACTGACTCTGGATGAATATAATTATACCATCTGGTATATCAGTCGTGGCATTGAGGTTTCGAGTAAACTGTTTGTTGTCACCTTCTTGATATATAATATATTTCAGGAACTACAACTTTCCAGCAAACTAGCGGTTCATGATGTACTGACCAATATTTATAACCGTCGTCACTTTTTCAACAGTGTAGAGTCATTACTCTCTCGCCCTGTTGTGAAGGATTTTTGTATTATGCTGGTAGATATTAACCAGTTCAAACGTATAAATGCTCAATGGGGCCATCATGTGGGCGATAAAGTTCTGGTTTCCATTGTCGATATTATCCAGCAAAGTATCCGCCCCGATGACATCTTCGCACGTCTGGATGGTGAAGTGTTTGGCTTGCTATTTACCGAATTGAATACCGCCCAGGCAAAAATTATCGCCGATCGGGTGCGTAAAAATGTCGAGCTCCTGACCGGATTTAGTAATAGATATAATGTCCCTGAACAAATGACCATCAGCATTGGCTGTGTTTTTTCCACGGGTGATACGCGTAATATCTCGCTTGTCATGACGGAAGCAGATAAAGCGTTATGTGAGGCGAAAACCGATGGCGGCAACAAAGTGATTATTCATTATATTTGAGTGCAAAATTATTCAAAGCCATGCTTTTTGCATGGCTCTGGCATACAATTTATTACCAATACCCCTAAATTTCCCCTCCCCAGCGGCGCAGAGATGAGTATAATTAGCGCCCCTGTACCAGGCCGCAATCGAACTTTATCTGGTTTTCTCGTTTCACTAACCGAAGGAGTGCCATTTATCATGAAATTGCACCATAGAATGCTCCGGCATTTTATCGCCGCAAGTGTCATTGTGCTGACATCTTCCTTCCTTATTTTTGAACTTGTCGCCAGCGACAGGGCTATGAGTGCTTATTTGCGCTATATCGTCCAGAAAGCAGACTCCTCCTTTCTCTATGACAAGTATCAAAATCAGAGCATTGCCGCACACGTGATGCGCGCGCTTGCTGCGAAACAGTCTGAGGTGTCGCCAGAACAGCGACATGCCATCTGTGAGGCTTTTGAGTCTGCCAACAATACCCATGGCTTAAACCTGACTGCCCATACTTATGCGGATTTACACGGAACATTGCAGACCGCATCCACTGACTGCGACACAATTGTCGAAGCAGCGGCGCTATTACCGGCATTTGATCAGGCGGTGGAAGGTAACCGCCACCAGGATGATTACGGTTCCGGTCTTGGGATGGCCGAAGAGAAATTTCACTATTATCTCGATCTCAATGACCGCTATGTCTATTTTTACGAGCCGGTCAATGTTGAATACTTCGCGATGAATAACTGGTCCTTCCTGCAGTCAGGAAGCATTGGTATTGATCGTAAAGATATTGAAAAAGTGTTTACCGGTCGCACCGTATTATCGAGCATTTACCAGGATCAGCGTACTAAACAGAATGTGATGAGTTTGCTGACGCCAGTCTATGTTGCCGGGCAATTAAAAGGTATTGTGTTGCTGGATATTAGTAAAAACAATCTGCGCAATATTTTTTACACTCATGACCGCCCTCTCCTCTGGCGTTTTCTCAATGTTACGCTAACCGATACCGATTCGGGACGCGACATTATTATCAATCAGAGCGAAGATAATCTGTTTCAGTATGTCAGTTACGTCCATGACTTGCCTGGCGGCATTCGTGTTTCGTTATCCATTGATATTCTTTACTTTATTACATCATCATGGAAAAGCGTTGTATTCTGGCTGCTGACAGCATTGATATTACTCAACATGGTACGGATGCACTTCCGCCTGTACCAAAACGTGACTCGCGAAAATATCAGTGATGCGATGACCGGGCTATATAATCGCAAAATATTAACGCCTGAACTTGAGCAGCGTTTGCAGAAACTGGTGCAATCCGGTTCTTCGGTGATGTTTATTGCGATTGACATGGACAAGTTAAAGCAAATAAATGACACCCTCGGTCATCAGGAGGGCGATTTAGCCATTACGTTATTAGCTCAGGCGATTAAACAGTCGATTCGTAAAAGCGATTATGCCATCCGTCTCGGTGGCGACGAATTTTGCATTATTCTGGTCGATTCGACGCCGCAAATTGCAGCACAACTGCCTGAACGTATCGAAAAACGTCTGCAACATATCGCGCCGCAGAAAGAGATCGGCTTCTCTTCCGGTATTTACGCGATGAAAGAAAACGATACGTTGCATGATGCATATAAAGCTTCCGATGAGCGTTTATATGTCAATAAGCAGAACAAAAACAGCCGTTCATGATAACCTTCTGTGGTTGTTTGCTTGTAATCCCAGGAGCGTGAAATGACTGAAATGGCTAAAGGAAGCGTGACGCATCAGCGGTTAATCGCTTTATTATCACAAGAAGGCGCTAACTTTCGCATCGTTACCCACGAAGCGGTGGGTAAATGCGAAGCGGTGTCAGAAATTCGTGGCACCGCTTTAGGTCAGGGTGCTAAGGCACTGGTGTGTAAAGTCAAAGGTAATGGCGTAAATCAGCATGTTCTGGCGATCCTCGCTGCCGATCAACAAGCTGACCTTAGCCAACTCGCCAGCCACATCGGCGGGTTACGTGCTTCGCTGGCCAGCCCGGCGGAAGTCGATGAACTGACAGGCTGTGTCTTCGGTGCTATCCCGCCATTCAGCTTCCACCCAAAACTCAAACTGGTTGCCGACCCGCTACTCTTTGAGCGATTCGATGAGATCGCCTTCAACGCGGGTATGCTGGATAAATCCGTTATTCTGAACACCGCAGATTATTTACGCATTGCACAACCCGAACTGGTCAAATTCCGTCGTACTACGTAACTAGCTGGTTCGTTCAATAAGCAGAACAGATAGCACCAGCACAACCGCAATGGCAAAAAACGATGACGTGATAATCAGTGTCTCAACGAACATTTGATCGTTCATGGTCTTACCCCAGGGGATACCTGTTTTCACGTTATTGTTAGCGCACACAAATGGCAATTTGATGACAATTTGCCTGATTTTTTATGCATAACACGTAATTGTTCTCTGCTTCCTCTCATCAGCAGGCGTAAAGTAGGCAGGCTTATTATTTTTTGGCAAGGAAACCACGATGTTTGATGTCACTTTGCTGATCCTGCTCGGGTTAGCTGCGTTGGGCTTTATCAGCCACAACACCACTGTCGCCGTTTCAATTCTGGTGTTAATCATTGTCCGCGTCACACCGTTAAGCACCTTTTTCCCGTGGATCGAAAAACAAGGACTGAGTATCGGGATAATCATTCTGACTATCGGCGTAATGGCTCCTGTAGCCAGCGGGACACTGCCGCCATCGACACTTATTCACTCGTTTCTGAACTGGAAATCGCTGGTGGCAATTGCCGTGGGAGTGATTGTCTCCTGGCTTGGCGGACGCGGCGTGACCTTGATGGGCAGTCAGCCGCAACTGGTTGCCGGGCTGCTGGTGGGCACGATTTTAGGCGTGGCGCTGTTTCGCGGTGTGCCGGTCGGTCCGCTTATTGCCGCAGGTCTGGTCTCTCTGATCATCGGGAAACAGTAGTTAATCCCGCAATATACCGGCCTGGCGTTTGCCCCAGGCCTTTCTTAAACATGGTAATAAAAGCCGTTGTTGAATCATACCCCAGCATATGCGCCACTTTCTGAACACTATCGCCTTTCACTAACCTCTGAAGTGCCAGAATGAGCTGCAACTGATGACGCCACTGACGAAAGCTCAACCCCGTCTCTTTAACTATCAGCCTGGCAAGATTGCGTTCACTCATCGCAAAAAAATTTGCCCATTGCCCCAATGTCCCCCATTCGACGGGCTCTTTTGCCATCGTATCCACCATCACGCGGATTTTGGGGTGCGAAGAAACGGGTAACTGCAACTGTTGTTGCGGTTGCTGAGGGAGTTCATCAAACAGCACCTGAATTAATCTGCGCGTCATTGGTTCAGCACGTTGAGCTGCTGTTCTTTTTGCCAGCGTTAAAATTAATTCACGACATAAAGGCGCAATTTTCAGCGTGCAACATTTGCCCGGCATTATCACCGCACTGGATTCAATAAATAAAAAACAAAGCTCGGCATTCGCTGTCACCTGATTACTATGCTCCACACCACCGGGAATCCATACTGCATATTGTGGCGGCACCATCCACAGCGCATTTTCCACCGTACAGGTAATGGCTCCACGCAGAGCCAGTATCAGCTGCCCTTTGCGGTGCTGATGTACAGGACTGGTCAATTCATCCTTTCCGGCATGAATACAAAATGCGACCGCCGTTTCATGGTGAAGATCGGGTTCATAACCATTGAGATTTAACCTGTGCATCATTTTGTCCGAATTTAGCGATAATTTGTCATTTTAGCTTGATTCAACATAACAATAAAAACAGTAAGGTAGAGCCTCGCTTGTAACAATGAGATATCTATGATCCGTTCAACTTCATTAAGCGGCAAAAACAGGATTGTCCTGATAGCCGGCGTTCTAATGATTGCCACCACACTTCGTGTTACCTTCACCGGCGTAGCACCGTTACTGGATACCATTCGTTCCGCTTACTCACTGACGACGGCGCAAACAGGGTTACTGACGACCTTACCTTTATTAGCCTTTGCGCTGATATCTCCTCTTGCCGCGTCGGTGGCACGTCGTTTTGGTATAGAGCGCAGCCTGGTGGCAGCATTACTTTTGATTTGTGCTGGCATAGCAATTCGCTCTCTTCCTTCGGCTTACTTATTATTTGGCGGTACGATTATCATTGGCTGTGGGATTGCATTAGGGAATGTCTTGCTACCTGGTCTCATTAAACGCGATTTTCCCCATTCCGTCGCCAGACTTACCGGCGCATATTCCCTGACAATGGGCGCTGCAGCGGCCCTGGGGTCAGCTCTGGTGGTGCCGCTGGCTTTGAACGGTTTTGGCTGGCAGGGCGCGTTGCTCATGCTGATGTGTTTTCCTCTGCTGGCTCTATTTATATGGCTGCCGCAATGGCGTAATCAACAACATGTGAATTTGAGTACCTCACGCGCCTTACATACCCGGGGTATCTGGCGTTCACCGCTTGCCTGGCAGGTAACATTGTTTCTTGGGATCAACTCACTGGTCTATTACGTGATTATCGGCTGGCTTCCGGCGATCCTCATCAGTCACGGCTACAGCGAGGCACAGGCAGGTTCGCTGCATGGTTTGTTGCAATTAGCCACTGCTGCTCCCGGTTTGCTGATCCCACTTTTCTTACATCATGTGAAAGATCAACGCGGTATTGCCGCTCTGGTCGCCTTAATGTGCGCAGTGGGTGCGGTTGGGCTCTGCTTTATGCCAGCACACGCTGTCACCTGGACTCTGCTTTTCGGTTTTGGTTCCGGGGCAACAATGATACTTGGACTAACGTTTATCGGACTGCGAGCAAGCTCTGCGCATCAGGCCGCTGCTCTTTCGGGTATGGCACAATCCGTCGGGTATCTGCTGGCAGCTTGTGGGCCGCCGCTAATGGGCAAAATACACGATGCTAACGGTGACTGGTCCACGCCACTGATTGTTGTCGCAATTCTTTCACTGCTGATGGCGATTTTTGGACTTTGCGCCGGAAGAGACAAAGAAATTCGTTGATATCCGGTGCTATAGTGACGATGCAAATCATGCGTGAAAGGGAGAACAAACACGATGAATATTCAGTGTAAACGCGTTTATGATCCGGCTGAACAGAGCGATGGTTATCGCGTACTGGTCGACCGTCTCTGGCCGCGTGGTATCAAGAAAACTGATTTAACACTTGATGAGTGGGATAAAGAGATCACGCCGTCAACGGAGCTGCGCAAAGCCTTTCACGGCGAAGTGATCGATTTTAAAACCTTTCGCGAACAATATCTTGCAGAACTGGCGCAACACGAGCCAGAAGGGAAACGGCTGGCGGAAATCGCCCAAAAACAGCCGCTGACCCTGCTCTACTCGGCAAAAAATACCACGCAAAACCATGCGCTGGTGCTGGCCGACTGGCTGCGAAGCTTGTGATTTTAGCCTGGCATCCGGCGGTTATTTTTCACCCGCCGGATGATCCCGTCGCCATAATGCCCATTCATCAATCGTTTCACCGCCCGGTAATTTGCAATTGTTGCTGACCCCTTGCGATGTCTGCACGGGAATGAGCGTACCGCCTTTCTGTTGGCAGTAGACCGACGCCGGATTCGCCATCCCAACATGCGGCGGTTTTGGTGCGTCGGGTTGAGAAGTGGTTGAACATCCCGCAAGAATTAACAGGCAAGGCAGAGTAAAACTGATAATTTTCATTCGTTGATCTCATACGTTTATCTACGCCTTAGAGTATCGCGGTATCGTTTTGTTTTGCAGCACTATTTCCTTTACATTCACTTAAAATATATTACGGCTAGTTTCATCTTCTTTGATGATGTTTTATCATGCCTGCAAAGATTAAATAATCAGCATTTTACCCGCCGTATCCTGGAGTTCTTTCGTGTCAGATCAGATTATTGCCCGCGTCTCGCAGTCACTCGCCTCAGAACATTCTCTGGAAAATCTGGTTCGGCAACTTCTGGAGATGCTGGAAATGGTCACCGACATGGAATCGACCTATTTGACAAAGGTGGATATTGACGCGCGACTGCAACATATCCTGTTTGCCCGTAACAGCCAGAAAATGCACATCCCGGAGAATTTTACCGTCTCGTGGGATTACTCGTTGTGCAAACGCGCCATTGATGAAAACTGTTTTTTCAGCGATGAAGTTCCAGGCCGTTGGGGTGACTGCATTGCGGCACGCAATCTTGGTATTACCACATTCCTGAGCACACCAATTCACTTACCGGATGGATCATTCTATGGCACGCTTTGCGCCGCCAGCAGTGAAAAGCGCCCGTGGAGTGAACGCGCAGAGCAGGTTTTGCAGCTATTCGCCGGACTGATTGCACAATATATTCAAAAAGAGGCGCTGGTTGAGCAATTACGTGAAGCCAATGCCGCTCTGATTGCGCAATCTTACACCGACTCTTTGACCGGCCTACCGAATCGGCGGGCGATTTTTGATAATCTGACGACGCTGTTTTCCCTCGCTCGGCATCTGAAGCGTAAGGCAATTATTGCTTTTATCGACCTGGATAACTTCAAATTAATCAACGACCGATTTGGTCACAATAGCGGCGATCTGTTTCTTATTCAGGTTGGCGAGCGCCTCACCAGGCTACATCAGAATGGCGAGATTATTGGTCGTCTCGGCGGCGATGAATTTTTGGTCGTTGCCCTGGCTAATGAAAATGCCGATATCCAGTCACTGCGTGAGCGTATCCAACAGCAAATACGTGGAGAATATCACCTGGGTGATATTGATCTGTTTTATCCTGGCGCCAGTCTTGGCGTAGTAGAAGTGGATCCTGAAACCACCGATGCAGACAGTGCCCTACATGCTGCCGATATCGCGATGTATCAGGAGAAAAAACACAAACAGAAACCCCCTTTTGTCGCGCATTCAGACAGGCACTCCTGAGGCGTATTCACATCCTTTTCTTTGGTGGTAACATGCGAATCGGTATTGTTTTTCCCGTCGTGATCTTTATTACGGCAGTCATATTTTTAGCGTGGTTTTTTATTGGCGGCTATGCGGCCCCAGGGGCATAAAGATGAAAAAAACAACGATTATTATGATGGGCGTGGCGATTATTGTCGTTCTTGGCACCGAGCTGGGATGGTGGTAATACCGCGTCGATAAAATAGCAAAGGCTGCCTACAGGCAGCCTTTGTGCTTTTCAGTATTAACTTTTGACTTTTCTGTAGATAAACAGCACGACCAGCGCACCAATCACGGCAACCACAAAACTACCAAAGTTGAAGCCATCGACTTTGCCAAAACCAAACAGTGTACTGATCCATCCACCAACTACGGCACCGATAATTCCCAGCAGGATGGTCATAAAGAATCCACCACCATCTTTACCAGGCATGATCCACTTCGCCAGAATACCGGCAATAAGTCCAAAAATAATCCATGACAGAATGCCCATTGTTTCCTCACTTATCTGTTTTGCATTAGCGGGTTAGTCGCTGATAAAAAGCATAGCACAACATAAGAGAGGCAAGAATTGTGATATGTGTCACAGAGCATTTTTTTTACGATGGCGCAGAATTAGCGCCATCTACATTAGCAATAATTACCAACCACACACATCATGTTCATTTTCCATGTCATAAGAACGCACGGTATTGACGAGATCTTTTATCACTTCGGCCGCCACTTCTGGCACCAGTAATGTCATCGGCGTCTCTGTTTCGTAATCGACAGAAACGCCATTACTGTTATTGGTGACGGTTACGGTATACGTTGCTTTGCCCATAATTCATTTCCCGCTATGAATGACTTTCCGTTGTTTTGCACCTTCCATCAGGACTTCAGGAGCAACGAAGAAGTCGATGTTGAAATAAGTATCGTCAGTCATGGCTTCAATATTGTGCCACTTTTCCGGCGGGAACACTGCGAATTGACCTGCTTCGATGAGGATCACCTGATCAGGTTCTGCGCTGTGTTCATCGGCGTAGCCGAGATATTTGACCGCCCCATGCATAACGGACAGGCGTGGATAAACACCCGGACGCGTTCCTTTATCAAGATGACGTTCGAATATTCCGGCAGGCGCAGTTTGTTTATTCCAGAAAGGTGTTGAGCGCGTATGAATGTAATTTTGTGGGATTTGCAGCATCCTTTTCCCTCCTTCGGTAAATGTGCTGAAAACCATTTATTCCAGCCGTTTCAGGGTACGCCTGATAATTTGCATTTTAAATACCATTTATTGGTTACTTTTTAACGTCATCCAGGCGAAATATAGATGTATTTCAGGAGGGAAGCCCGCAGCATCGCGGGCTGAAAGCATCAGGACTGCAGCGTCGCCAGTCGTGCGGCAAAACCCACAAACATCAGGCCAATCAGCGAGTTGCCCACTTTAGCCAGTTTCTTTTTGGTTCGAATGTACTGCGTGACAAAAGCACCAGAAATAATCAGGAAGCTCAAATAACAGAAGCTTACCAGTTCCAGAGTTGTCGCCAGAATAAAGAATGAAATCCCCGTATGTGGCGCATTAACATCGATAAACTGTACGAAAAACGACACATAGAACAAAATGGCTTTCGGATTGGTCAGACTCAAAATTAACGCGCGCTTGAAAATAGCGCCATATTGAGGTTCATCTGATTTGGCCTCGCTATTTTTACCCTTCAGGGTAGCGTAAAGAATTTTACTCCCCAGATAGAGCAAATAAAACGCGCCAAGATAACGTACAATATTGAATAATATCGGTGTGGTCTTAATTAAGGTTGCTACACCGGCCCACGCCAGAAACATCAATACTGCATCGCCAATAAATACACCACAGGCCGCAAGATAACCGCCTTTCACTCCACTGCTAACGCTATTTTTAAGCACAAACAGGGTATTCGGCCCTGGCACCAGCACGATAAAAATGGCCCCAACCAGATAGGTCCAGTAATTCAGAACCCCATATTCTGCGAACACATTAACCTCTTTAATTCTCTTTGGATCATGCGCGATTAAAGGTGAATATGCTAACCAATCCGCAACGGCTTAGAAAGGAGAAAATCAGGTTTTAACCTGACAATAACCTGAGAATAGAGTAAAAAATGGCGCTCATTCCAGTGAAAAATTCGGGTAATGATTTGCAAAATACTGGCGCAAAAACTCTACCGTAATCCTTACTTTTGCGGATGTCGCCAACCTTGAGACATAAACAGCCCAGACATTTGCTGGCTGATAATATTCAGGTAAAACCTGTACCAGATGTCCACTGGCAATATTTTCACTAACGTCCCACCAGGAGCGCAGCGCAATCCCTTGTCCATCGAGACACCACTGATGGACAATTTCACCATGATTAGACGACATCGGTCCGGTGACTTTAATGGCATGGTGACCCTCTTTATTGCGCAATTGCCAGACACCAAACGGATGATCGCGCTCTTTTATGACCAGGCAGGGTAACGCAGAAAGATCCGTTAAATGTTTCGGTGCACCATATCGCGCAATAAACTCCGGCGACGCGCAGAGAATACGGTAATTGGTCGCCAGTTTACGGGCAATTAAGTTAGGTGCAATGTCGTCGCCAATACGAATATCCAGATCGACCCCTTCATTGACCAAATCGACCAACCGGTCTTCCACATCAAAACGTAACTCCAGTTGCGGATACGCCTTCGCCAGTGCTGACAGTGCCGGAGCTACCACCTGCCGTCCAAAACCAAAACTGCTGATAATACGCAGCATTCCCTGCGGCACCTGGCGCACGTCGGAAAGCTCATCCATCATCTGCCCGACATCCTGCAAAATCCGCTGCGCCCATTCATAAATCCGCTCACCTTCCTCGGTAATGGTGACGCGACGGGTGGTGCGGTGTAATAGCACCACGTTCAGAGTTTGCTCCAGCAAGGCGATGCGCTTGCTGACGAAGGCCGGTGAAACGCCTAATTCTTCCGCCACGGCGGCAAAACCAGCCCGGCGAGCCACCAGCATAAAGACGCGCAAATCGTTCAGCAGCGGTAAATTATTCATGATTCGTGTTTTATGTTTCACCAGTTGCGGGGATTAATTCCTGATCAGTCAATTATAGGATGGTGGAGTTGTCAATTTTGCTGATCAGGAAGTGAGAACCTAATGATGAAAACGATGCGTATTGCTGCGATCCCTGGAGACGGGATTGGCAAAGAAGTCCTTCCTGAAGGGATTCGTGTGTTACAGGCTGCTGCTGAACGCTGGGGCTTTGCCTTAAGTTTTGAGCAGATGGAGTGGGCAAGCTGCGAGTATTACAGCCATCACGGCAAAATGATGCCGGACGACTGGCATGAACAACTCAGCGGTTTCGACGCTATCTACTTTGGTGCCGTCGGCTGGCCGGATACCGTTCCGGACCATATTTCGTTATGGGGATCGCTGCTGAAATTTCGCCGCGAGTTTGATCAGTACGTCAACCTGCGCCCGGTACGCCTCTTTCCCGGCGTTCCCTGCCCACTGGCGGGTAAACAGCCTGGCGACATCGATTTTTACGTGGTGCGCGAAAATACGGAAGGCGAATACTCGTCTCTGGGCGGTCGACTGAACGAGGGAACAGAACATGAAGTTGTCATTCAGGAATCGGTATTTACCCGCCGTGGCGTCGATCGCATTTTGCAATATGCTTTTGAGCTGGCACAAAGCCGCCCGCGCAAAACCCTGACTTCTGCCACGAAATCTAACGGTTTAGCCATTAGTATGCCGTACTGGGATGAGCGAGTAGAAGCAATGGCAGAAAATTACCCGGAAATCCGCTGGGACAAGCAGCATATTGATATTCTCTGTGCGCGCTTTGTGATGCAACCGGAACGCTTTGATGTGGTAGTAGCGTCTAATTTATTTGGCGATATT
The DNA here is from genome assembly GCF_003046645.1 of Escherichia sp. MOD1-EC6475. NCBI lineage: Bacteria > Pseudomonadati > Pseudomonadota > Gammaproteobacteria > Enterobacterales > Enterobacteriaceae > Escherichia > Escherichia sp. MOD1-EC6475. Next base: position 11,843 of record NZ_PZKQ01000025.1, read on the forward strand.
CTTTCCGATCTTGGCCCGGCCTGCACCGGCACCATCGGCATTGCCCCATCCGCCAACCTGAATCCGGAACGCACTTTCCCGTCGCTCTTCGAGCCTGTCCACGGTTCCGCGCCGGATATCTACGGGAAAAATATTGCCAACCCTATCGCCACAATTTGGGCCGGTGCAATGATGCTCGATTTTCTCGGCAATGGCGATGAGCGTTTCCAGCGAGCGCACAACGGCATTCTGGCAGCGATTGAAGAAGTGATTGCTCACGGGCCGAAAACACCCGATATGAAAGGTAATGCCACCACGCCACAGGTTACCGACGCGATTTGCAAAATTATTTTGCGTTAAGGTCGAACCAGTTTATTTGAACCGCGTCACTGACGCGGTTTTTTTATTCGTTCTTTACAGTAAATAACCTGCGTCATTTCACCTTTTATTGTTTCCGTTCCGTGTTTTATGGCTTTCCGTATTCTTAATTGTTTAATTTATGTAACATGCAAATAATCAATTTGTTAAACACAACAAAAAGTTCATTACCCTGAAAATAATTACAACTGGCAAAAGCCAGCGACGGGCTTTTATGCCCAGGAGATGACTCATGATGAGCAATGTTAAGAAAAAAGATTTGCCACTGATTAGCATCAGCCTGGTGGCCATTCTTTTCATCGCAGCCACATTAAGCCTTTTTCCGCAACAGTCGGCCGACGCGGCCAACGCAATATACAGTTTAGTTACCCGCACGCTGGGTTCCGCCGTACAGGTATTAGTTTTGCTGGCAATGGGGCTGGTAATTTATTTAGCCACCAGCAAATATGGCAATATTCGTCTTGGCGAAGGTAAGCCGGAATACAGTACGCTCTCCTGGCTGTTTATGTTTATTTGTGCCGGATTAGGTTCCTCCACGCTTTATTGGGGCGTAGCGGAGTGGGCCTATTATTATCAAACGCCTGGTTTAAATATCGTGCCGCGTTCACAGCAGGCACTGGAATTTAGCGTTCCCTACTCCTTTTTCCACTGGGGCATCAGCGCCTGGGCAACTTATACGCTGGCCTCATTAATCATGGCTTACCACTTTCATGTGCGGAAAAATAAAGGTCTGAGTCTTTCCGGCATTATTGCCGCCATTACCGGTGTTCGCCCGCAAGGCCCATGGGGAAAACTGGTCGATTTGATGTTTCTGATCGCCACTGTCGGCGCGCTGACCATTTCTCTGGTGGTGACGGCGGCAACCTTTACCCGTGGGCTTTCCGCGCTGACCGGTTTGCCGGATAACTTCACCGTGCAGGCATTTGTGATCCTGCTTTCCGGCGGCATTTTTTGCCTTAGTTCGTGGATAGGTATCAACAACGGTTTACAACGTCTGAGCAAAATGGTCGGCTGGGGCGCATTCCTGCTGCCATTGCTGGTTTTGATTGTCGGTCCAACCGAATTTATTACTAACAGCATCATCAATGCCATCGGCCTGACCACACAAAACTTCTTACAGATGAGCTTATTCACCGATCCGCTTGGCGATGGCTCATTTACCCGCAACTGGACCGTTTTCTACTGGCTCTGGTGGATCTCTTACACCCCCGGCGTGGCAATGTTCGTCACCCGCGTATCACGTGGTCGTAAGATCAAAGAAGTTATCTGGGGGCTGATCCTCGGTAGCACCGTCGGCTGCTGGTTCTTCTTCGGCGTGATGGAAAGTTTTGCTATTCATCAGTTTATCAAAGGGATAATCAACGTTCCGCAGGTGCTGGAAACGTTGGGCGGTGAAACGGCCGTTCAACAAGTTCTGATGTCGTTGCCAGCCGGTAAATTGTTCCTCGCCGCTTATCTGGGCGTGATGATTATTTTCCTCGCCTCGCATATGGATGCAGTGGCCTACACCATGGCAGCGACCAGCACGCGGAATCTTCAGGAAGGTGATGATCCAGACCGTGGCCTGCGTCTGTTCTGGTGCGTGGTAATCACCCTGATCCCGCTTTCAATTCTGTTCACCGGTGCATCGCTGGAAACCATGAAAACCACCGTGGTACTTACAGCCCTTCCCTTCCTCGCCATTTTACTGGTGAAAGTGGGCGGATTTATTCGCTGGCTGAAACAGGATTACGCCGATATTCCGGCTCATCAAATTGAACATTATCTCCCGCAGACACCGGTTGAAGCCCCGGAAAAAACGCCAGTGCTCCCTGCGGGAACCGTATTCAAAGGCGACAACTGAGCGCCATCATCCTAACGATAAAGGTATCCCTATGAGCAATCTGAGCCCTGACTTTGTGCTACCCGGAAATTTTTGCGCTAACCCGCAAGAGGCGTGGACCATTCCTGCCCGTTTTTATACCGATCAGAACGCCTTTGAACACGAAAAAGAGAACGTCTTTGCCAAAAGCTGGATTTGCGTCGCTCACAGTAGCGAACTGGCGAATGCCAATGATTACGTAACGCGTGAGATCATTAGCGAAAGCATCGTGCTGGTACGCGGTCGTGATAAGGTTTTGCGAGCGTTCTATAACGTTTGCCCGCACCGTGGTCATCAGTTATTGAGCGGTGAAGGGAAAGCGAAAAATGTGATTACCTGCCCGTATCACGCCTGGGCATTCAAACTCGATGGCAACCTGGCCCATGCGCGTAACTGTGAAAACGTCGCCAATTTCGATAGCGACAAAGCGCAACTGGTTCCGGTGCGTCTGGAAGAATATGCCGGATTCGTCTTCATCAACATGGATCCCAACGCCACCAGCGTAGAAGATCAGCTACCAGGCCTGGCGGCAAAAGTGCTGGAAGCCTGCCCGGAAGTCCACGACCTGAAACTGGCGGCTCGTTTTACTACCCGTACGCCTGCCAACTGGAAGAACATTGTCGATAACTATCTCGAATGCTATCACTGTGGTCCGGCGCATCCAGGTTTCTCAGACTCCGTTCAGGTTGATCGTTACTGGCACACCATGCACGGCAACTGGACGCTGCAATACGGTTTCGCCAAACCGTCCGAGCAGTCTTTTAAATTTGAAGAAGGTACAGACGCTGCGTTCCACGGTTTCTGGCTGTGGCCGTGCACTATGCTGAACGTCACGCCAATCAAAGGGATGATGACGGTCATTTATGAATTTCCGGTGGATTCTGAAACTACCCTACAAAACTACGATATCTACTTCACCAATGAAGAGCTAACCGACGAGCAAAAATCGCTGATTGAGTGGTATCGCGATGTGTTCCGCCCGGAAGATTTACGTCTGGTTGAAAGTGTGCAGAAAGGGCTGAAATCGCGTGGCTATCGTGGTCAGGGGCGCATCATGGCCGACAGTAGCGGTAGCGGAATTTCCGAACACGGTATCGCCCATTTCCATAATCTGCTGGCGCAGGTGTTTAAGGACTAATGACATCGGCGGCGGTATTTTCCGCCGCCGGGCTGATTTTTGATGGAGTACAGCAATGTCAGACTATCAAATGTTTGAAGTACAGGTGAGCCAGGTTGAACCGCTTACCGAACAGGTGAAATGCTTCACGCTGGTGACAACCGATGGCAAACCGCTGCCTGCGTTCACCGGCGGAAGTCACATCATTGTGCAGATGAGCGATGGTGATAACCAGTACAGCAATGCTTATTCACTACTAAGTTCACCGCTCGACACCTCTTGTTATCAGATTGCCGTTCGGCTGGAAGAAAACTCGCACGGCGGTTCACGCTTTTTGCATCAGCAGGTAAAAGCGGGCGATCGATTGACCATCTCGACACCCAATAACCTGTTTGCTCTGGTTCCCTCGGCTCGAAAGCATCTGTTTATCGCGGGCGGCATTGGTATCACCCCTTTCCTGTCGCATCTGGCAGAGTTGCAACACACGGACGTCGACTGGCAGTTACATTATTGTTCGCGGAGTCCAGAAAGTTGCGCGTTTCGTGATGAATTAAACCAACATCCTCAGACTGATAAGATTCATTTTCATCACTCATCGATCGGAACGCGACTCGAATTAGTGCGATTATTAGCGGATGTCGCCCCAGGCACACACATTTATACCTGTGGCCCCGAGGCTCTGAATGACGCGGTGAGAAGTGAAGCAGCGCGTCTGGGTATCGCCTCCGACACGCTACACTTTGAACAATTTGCTATTGAAGACAAAACCGGCGATGCCTTTACGCTGGTACTCGCCCGTTCCGGGAAAGAGTTTGTAGTACCAGAAGAGATGACCATTTTGCAGGTCATTGAAAATAACAAAGCGGCAAAAGTGGAATGTTTATGTCGTGAAGGGGTATGCGGAACCTGTGAAACAGCAATTCTGGAAGGTGAAGCCGATCATCGGGACCAGTATTTTAGCGATGAAGAGCGCGCCAGCCAGCAGAGTATGTTGATCTGTTGTTCGCGTGCGAAGGGTAAACGCCTGGTGTTGGATTTGTAGTTTATCCGAAGCCGGATGCGGCGCTGGTTGCGCCTTGTCCGGCTTACGAACGTTTTACTGCGGATATTCCTGCAATAAATTATGTAATGCTTCCGCCATCAACTCACCACGCCAGCCGGAAATCAGCTCAGGCAAATTGTTCTGCGGTTTTAATTTCCAGTGCCAGTTCAGCAGTTGGTTGATTTGCCGACGCGATGCCAGCAATTCGACGCTGATCTTGTGCGTTTCGCTCACGTCAGTAATCAGCGACTTAATCGCTTTAAACGCTTTGCGATAACCGGGCATATCCATCAGGTTAAGCATTGGCTGCGGTAAGGCCTCTTCCGGCAATGCCTGCGCTTTCTCTACCAGCGCCAGCAGCGTTTTACCGTGGAAGCGAATTTCACTACCGGATAAGCCCAGACTGTCCAGTTCGCCCAGACTCCCTGGCATATAACGCGCTACCGACCACAAATGTTCTTCACGCACGACAAAGTTCACCGCCAGATCGCGCTCCCGCGCCTTGCGCAGTCGCCAGTCGGCTAACAGTTGCAAACAGGCCAACTGACGTGTACGTAGCTGCCAGGCATTGGTGATATCACGCCAGGCATCTTCCGGCGCAACGACCTCCTGACGACGCGTTTGCATCAGGCGACATTCATCCAGCGCCGCAGGTAGCCAGCCAGAGGCTTCGGTTTCAACCATCAGTTTTGCGGTGATCGGTAACAGATACCAGACATCCGCCGCCGCGTATTCGCACTGACGTTCGGTTAGCGGTCTGGCGAGCCAGTCGGTGCGCGATTCACTCTTGTCCAGCGTAACGCCGGAATACTCTTCTACCATGGAGGCAAACCCCCATGACATCGGGCGTCCGCAGAATGCGGCGAGGATTTGCGTGTCAATCAGGGGTTGTGGTAATTCACCAAAGACATTGAGGAACACTTCCAGATCTTCACTGCCCGCATGGAGAAATTTGGTGATGGAAGGATCGCGCAGGATCGCTTTCAGCGGTGACCAGTCGGTGATCCCGAGTGGATCGATTAGCGCCAGATGCTCGCCATCAAAAAGTTGAATCAACCCCAGTTGTGGGTAATAGGTGCGCGTACGTACAAATTCAGTATCCAGGGCTATCGCCGGAAAGGCACGGACGGCTTCACACAAAGAAGCCAGCGCATCGTCCGTGGTAATCATTTGGTAATTCAAATTGTATTCTCTTTAGTGGGCGTCAAAAAAAACGCCGGATTAACCGGCGTCTGACGACTGACTTAACGCTCAGGCTTTATTGTCCACTTTGCCGCGCGCTTCGTCACGTAATTCTCGTCGCAAAATTTTTCCGACGTTAGATTTCGGTAACTCATCACGAAATTCCACCAGCTTCGGTACTTTGTAGCCTGTGAGCTGACGGCGGCAAAAGGTCACCAGTGACTCTTCGGTAAGCGATGGATCTTTTTTCACTACGAAGATTTTCACCGCTTCACCACTGGAGCCGGAAGGTACGCCAACAGCCGCCACTTCCTGTACGCCTGGGTGCTGCATGACCACATCTTCAATCTCGTTGGGATAGACGTTAAAGCCGGAAACCAGAATCATGTCTTTTTTACGATCGACAATGCGCAGGAATCCTTCTTCATCCATCACTGCAATGTCGCCTGTGTGTAACCAACCATTTTTGATGATTTCATCGGTGGCATCCGGGCGCTGCCAGTAGCCCAGCATCACCTGTGGACCTCTGACACAAAGTTCGCCCGGTTGCCCCGGTGGTACTTCGTTATCATCATCATCCACCAGTTTGGCTTCCGTCGATGGCACCGGTAATCCAATGCTACCGCTGTGATAATCAATATCATACGGGTTAACGCTCACCAGCGGCGCACACTCGGTTAAGCCATAACCTTCCAGCAGATATTGTCCGGTCAGTTTCACCCAACGTTCTGCGACCACTTGCTGAACGGGCATCCCGCCACCTGCGGACAAATGCAAACTGGAGAAATTCAGTTGCTGGAACTCTTTATTGTTCAGCAACGCGTTGAACAAGGTGTTAACGCCGGTGATAGCGGTAAACGGGTATTTCGCTAACTCTTTCACCAGCCCCGGAATATCGCGTGGGTTGGTTATTAATAAGTTCTGCCCGCCCAGCTCAATAAACAGCAGGCAGTTAATGGTTAGTGCAAAGATGTGATACAGCGGCAGCGCCGTCACCACCAGCTCTTTACCCGGATGCAGCAGCGGCCCATAGGTCGCGTTAACCTGCTCCAGGTTTGCCAGCATATTGCGGTGAGTCAGCATCGCGCCTTTCGCCACACCAGTGGTGCCGCCGGTGTATTGCAGGAAGGCTAAATCTTCCGGCACCAGTTCAGGTTTGACGTACTGCATCCGGTAGCCGTTATGCAGGGCGCTACGAAATGAAATAGCATCTGGCAGATGGTATTTCGGCACCAGACGTTTGATGTATTTAACAACGAAGTTAACTACCGTGCCTTTTGCCGTGGAAAGCTGATCGCCCATACGGGTCAGAATAACGTGCTGGACGGCGGTTTTATCGACCACTTTTTCCAGGGTATGGGCAAAGTTAGACACGATGACAATCGCCGATGCGCCGCTGTCGTTGAGCTGATGCTCAAGTTCGCGTGGGGTATACAACGGGTTAACGTTTACGACGATCATCCCGGCACGCAGAATACCAAACAGCGCCACCGGATATTGCAATAAGTTAGGCATCATCAGCGCAACGCGATCGCCCTTCTTCAGCCCCAGCCCTTGTTGCAAATAAGCGGCAAATGCGCGACTGCGCTCTTCCAGCTTGCGGAAGGTCATCACCTCCCCCATATTCACAAACGCTGGCTGATCGGCGTAGCGCGCGACCGACTGCTCAAACATATCCACCAGAGATTGATAACGGTCAGGGTTGATCTCCGTCGGAACATCGGCGGGATAACGGTTAAGCCAAACCTTCTTCAATTCTTCACCTCTAAAATGCGTGTTCGTCGTCATCGCAACCCCAAGTGATATACATGCTGTTAACATAATATTAACTCATCATACCAGCTTGATAATTCCCCAACGAAAAGGTTGCGAAGCGCGTCACTATTTATTTTTATATTTACCGTAAGAATGCAGAAACAGCGGACCAGCCGCTGTTTCTTTTTCTTTAAAAACAAGCAATTATTCAGTTACAACTGTTTGTACTCTCGCGGGGCCAGGATTATACCAGCCCCATCCGCCGTAACCATAGGGCCAGCCTCGACCGCCATAAAACCACGGATCAATCGGCTGAGGCGGCATAATCACCTGCTGGGTTAAATGCCAACGTTTATAACCCGTTACCTGCATCACCATAAATTTATAGGGCGTGTTGCCGATTTTGCCGTCAACCGCACCGGTGATTGGCCCAACTACCGTGACCAGTTGTCCACGGAAATCGACCGGATCAAGAAAACCATTCACATCTGCATAAATGCGCCCGCGAGAAGGCTCTCCCAGCGTCGGCCTGGCTCCGCTATCGAGCGGTACGGTGGCAATTTCCAGACGGGTTTTCCCCTGCTGGTTTTGCACCGCGACCACTTTGCCGCCAAAGCGCGCCTCCTGACCAACGTACAGCTGCGGCGCACTCATCACCCGAACTAAATCTTGTTGCGGCGTGGGACTGCTGCCTTTAATGGCGTCCGGCACGGTGACACAACCGCTCAGCATTAGCGCAAACGTACCTGCCAGTATGCCTTTGATAACATTCTTTTGAACCGCCATGATGCGACTCCTTTTTTTCTCAGGGCATACTCTTAAGATTCATTCTTTGCCCGGAAGTTTCTTCCACGCGACGTTGTTACGTAAATAAACCGGCTCGGCATGTTCCACCGCCACCGTTTTACCCTCGGCAAACATCAGACAGGCAATCGGCAGCATATCTTCTGCGGCGGGCAGTAACACTTCACCATCGCGCAGAACCAGCCCGCTCTCTTTGCCAAGATCCGGCCAGGCTTGCCAGCCCGTCCCCACCGTCACCCATTCGCCGGAAAGCTGCTGCATCCGCTCATGAACGAGTTCTGGTTTGAGTACGGCTTCGGTTTCTTCACCGTGCCAGATACCGTTTTCATCTCGCTGATATTCAGCCCAGTAAACTTCGCCCATCCGCGCGTCAATGGCTGCCAGCACGCGGGTTGCGCCGTTTTTGCGCCACGCCCCTTGCGCCATGGTCATTAGCGTGGAGACGCCAATCATCGGCAACTCCGCGCCAAGCGCCAGCCCTTGCGCAATGCCAATACCAATACGCACGCCGGTAAAGCTACCGGGGCCACGTCCGTAAGCCAGAGCATTAATGTCAGTCAGGGAGGTTCCGCTGGTGGTCAGGATATCCTGCACCATCGGTAAGATTCGTTGAGTATGTTCACGAGGGCAAAGCTCAAAATGAGCGTTGACAGTACCGTCGTTCCACAGGGCGACAGAGCAGGCCTCTGTCGCGGTATCGATAGCCAGAATTCGCATGGGTCTTCGTGCTTAGATCAATAAAAAGGCGCGCATCATACCATACTCAATAACAAATTACCTGGAGGATGGTATCGCAAGGAAGCGAACCGCACGGGCAATGTCACGGGTACGCGGCGCGGGCGGCAGGCTGGCGAGGAACGTTGCACCGTAAGGACGCATCACCAGTCGATTGTCACAAATCACCAGCACGCCACGATCGTCGGCATCGCGAATCAGTCGCCCTACGCCCTGCTTGAGAGTAATGACCGCATCCGGGAGCTGCACTTCATCGAACGGGTCACCACCGCGCAAACGGCAATCTTCCATGCGTGCTTTTAACAGTGGGTCATCCGGCGAGGTAAACGGCAACTTGTCGATAATCACCAGCGACAGCGTATCGCCGCGCACGTCCACCCCTTCCCAGAAACTGCTGGTCGCCACAAGAAGCGCGTTACCGGCGCTGACAAACTGCTGCAACAGTTGCCCTTTGCTGGTTTCGCCCTGTAACAAAACGGGAAGCGTCATGGTGGCGCGGAATTGCTCAGCCAGATCGCGCATCATGGCGTGCGAGGTACAAAGCATAAAACAACGACCATTGTTGGCTTCGATGATCGGTCGCAGCATTGCCGCCAGTTGCCGTGCGGAACCCGGTTGATTGGTTTGCGGCAGGTTACGCGGCACACAGAGTAACGCCTGGCGGCTGTAATCAAACGGGCTGGGTAACAACAACGACTCCGCCTGTTCTATCCCAAGCCGCGAGGTGAAATGATGCAGATCGTCATTCACCGACAATGTTGCCGAGGTAAAGATCCAGCTACCGGGCTTTTGCTCCATTAATTCTTTGAATTTATCCGCCACGCTTAGCGGCGTCAGCGCCAATGTAAAATGGCGCGAAGTACATTCGTACCAGTAACTGTAGCCTGGCTGATTGATCTCTTTTAGCCGTTTCAGTCGTGTGCGATATAACGTAGCGCGTTCAAATGCCGCATCCAACAACGCGGAACGCCCCAGCGACAATTTCGCCACGTCGTAACAGAGTTCAAGGGTGTCATCGAGCAGTAAAAACGCTCGCTGAATTTGCGGATTAGCTAACAGTTCGCGCAGATTGCCGCGATAACCCGGCTCACCGAGTTGCAGACGAAAATCCTGCGCGCTCTGGGCAAGGCGGTCGGCGCACTTTTGCAACTGTTGAGTGTCTTTTAATTCAGTGCGATAGGCGATGGTGATGTCTTTTGCCAGATCGAGCAATTGTCGACTGGAGAGTGACTGCCCAAAGTACTGGCTGGCAATGTCCGGCAACTGGTGGGCTTCGTCGAAGATCATGACGTCTGCTTCCGGGATCAGTTCGCCAAAACCACTCTCTTTCACCACCATATCCGCCAGAAACAGATGATGGTTCACCACCACCACATCGGCATCCATCGCTTTTTTGCGTGCTTTGACCACAAAGCAATCTTTATACATCGGGCAGTCGCTGCCGAGGCAGTTATCGTTGGTGCTGGTGACCAGCGGCCACGCCTGTGAATCTTCCGCCACGCTAACGCAGGTGCTGATATCACCATCGATTGTTTGATTAGACCAGGAGCGTAGTAGGATCGCATCGCTTAAAATTTGTACCGGCAGATCGCCGCCCGCCAGCGCCTGCTGTTCGAGACGTTCGAGGCAGAGATAGTTTGAGCGCCCTTTCAGCAACGCCATGTTGCCCGTGTATTTCAACGCCTTTGCCACCGTCGGCAAATCGCGGCTGTAGAGCTGATCCTGCAATGCTTTAGAGCCGGTCGAGATAATGACTTTCTTTTTCGCCCGCAGCGCAGGGGCAAGATAAGCGTAGGTTTTGCCTGTACCGGTTCCCGCTTCCACCACCAGCGGCTGGCTTTTTTCTATCGCCCCAGCGACGGCTACCGCCATCTGTCGCTGTGGTTCACGCGGCTTAAAGCCAGGTATCGCTTTCGCCAGTTGACCGTCTGGTGCAAAATCGTCCGTCACACTACCCCCTGTTGATTTGAACAGGGATTATGTCAGGCCAGGTTGCTTTTCGCCAGCTGAAGTGGTGACGGCGACCTTACATTGTGGCAGTCTTTGCAGCACAAAAATGGAATGATGATGAGGACAAAATGATGACTATCGTTCGTATTGACGCCGAAGCCCGCTGGTCTGATGTGGTGATCCACAACAACACGCTCTACTACACCGGTGTACCGGAAAACCTCGATGCCGATGCGTTTGAGCAGACCGCGAATACGCTGGCGCAAATTGACGCAGTGCTGGCAAAACAGGGCAGCAATAAGTCGAGTATTCTGGATGCCACGATTTTCCTGGCCGATAAAAACGACTTCGCTGCAATGAATAAAGCCTGGGACGCCTGGGTTGTCGCGGGTCATGCACCTGTGCGCTGCACGGTACAAGCGGGATTGATGAACCCGAAGTATAAAGTTGAAATTAAAATTATTGCGGCGGTCTAATTCCGGAAGATAATTATATCAAGGCAAAAATCACACGATAATTTATCGGAAAACTGGTCGATTATGAACAAATCGGCCAGTGCTTAAGATCTTACTTTAGATGGGTAACACCCCGGCTGATAATTTATTTTTATGATTCCTATTGTATTTATACAAAAATGATATTAATCGCAAAAACCAAACCATTATGTTAATCACTCGATTAACTTACGCTGCTTTTCTTTCTTGTCCTTCCTTGCCTGAACAATCTGGCTGGGGCACTACGATTCACTGTTAATTTTCGGCACATCACTAGATAACCCGCCATGACCTGCTACCTTTAAAATACCTGAATGTCAACAGGTTAACTAATGAGATATCGTTATAATCCTTTTGATATTAGGCGCAATTTAATGTCATATATAGCCTTATCGATCACGTGGTTAATTTAAGGACAAGAATATGCCTGCTGTAATAGATAAAGCCCTGGATTTTATTGGTGCCATGGATATATCAACACCAACCCCCAGCTCTATGAATGAAAGTACGGCGAAGGGAATATTTAAATATTTGAAAGAACTGGGAGTACCCGCAAGTGCCGCCGATATTACTGCGCGAGCCGAACAGGAAGGCTGGAATCCTGGATTCACGGAAAAAATGGTGGGATGGGCAAAAAAAATGGAGTCTGGTGAACGCGTGGTGATTAAAAATCCAGAATACTTCTCCTCTTATATGCAGGAAGAGCTCAAAGCACTGGTATAAGTTAAATCTCTACCAACAAAAATGAGCCAGGACGCTTTTTTATCACAGAAAAGCGTCCTTTTTTCTAACCATCAAAAACACTGCTTAATTCATTCAACCAGTACAGCCCCACAATTTTCTGGTTCAAACGCTACGGGCCAAATGGTTCGCTTGTCATAATGCGCCCTGTTGAAACCAACATAGTATTACTCATCTTCATCCTCAAAACGCGCCACGATCCGCTCGCCGGAATGATTGGCGCGTAACTCTTCGGCTACCAGTGCGATTGCCTGACCGCTGCTCATCCCCTGTGCCATCAGTTCCTGAATACGCTCAACGGCTTTTTGCTGCTGTTCATGGGTGAGTGAAGGTAAACCTGCAAACATTGTTAACTCCTGCTAAATTGTTGGCGCTAATTATTTCATGCTACCCGGCACATAGCCAGTAGAGTCAGGACTGATGAAGACGTTATCTCCCGCTGTGATTACTTTACCCTGGCGTCAGGACGCCGCTGAATTTTATTTTGCCCGCTTAAACCACCTGCCGTGGGCGATGCTTTTGCACTCTGGCTATGCCGATCATCCGTATAGCCGCTTTGATATTGTGGTGGCAGACCCGATTTGCACCTTAACAACTTACGGCAGTGAAACTGTTGTGTGTAAAGGAGAAACCCGCACAACAACCACTGACGATCCGTTAACAGTACTCCAGCAGGCGCTGGAGCGTGCAAACATTCACCCGTCGCATAACGATGATTTGCCATTTCAGGGTGGCGCGCTGGGTTTATTTGGTTACGATCTGGGTCGCCGTTTTGAGTCACTGCCTAAAGTGGCACAGAGAGATATCGACCTGCCTGATATGGCGGTAGGTATCTACGACTGGGCACTGATTGTCGACCACCAGCACCAGACTGTTTCTTTGCTGAATCATGATGATGTCAATGCCCGTCTGGCCTGGCTGGAAAACCAGCAAATCACACCGCAGGGTGATTTTGCGCTAACCTCTGCCTGGCAATCTAATATGAACCGCGAACAGTATGGCGAAAAATTTCGTCAGGTGCAGGATTATCTGCACAGTGGCGACTGTTACCAGGTGAATCTCGCCCAGCGTTTTCAGGCTACCTATTGCGGTGATGAATGGCAGGCATTCGTTCAGCTTAATCAGGCCAATCACGCGCCGTTTAGTGCCTTCCTGCGCCTGGAACAAGGCACAATTTTAAGCCTCTCGCCAGAGCGTTTTATTCTTTGTGATGACGGTGAGATCCAGACCCGTCCGATTAAAGGCACACTGCCGCGTCTGCCCGATCCTCAGGAAGATAGCAAACAGGCAGAAAAACTGGCGAACTCGCCAAAAGATCGCGCTGAAAACCTGATGATTGTTGATTTAATGCGTAATGATATTGGTCGCGTTGCTGTGCCAGGTTCAGTCAAAGTGCCGAAACTGTTTGTGGTGGAACCTTTTCCCGCTGTGCACCACCTGGTGAGCACCATTATGGCTCAACTACCTGAACAACTTCATGCCAGCGATCTGCTGCGCGCGGCTTTTCCCGGAGGCTCAATCACCGGAGCACCGAAAGTACGGGCAATGGAAATTATCGATGAACTGGAACCGCAGCGACGCAACGCCTGGTGCGGAAGCATTGGCTATTTGAGCTTCTGTGGCAATATGGATACCAGCATCACCATCCGCACGCTGACTGCCATTAACGGTCAAATTTACTGTTCTGCGGGCGGCGGTATTGTCGCCGATAGTCAGGAAGAAGCGGAATATCAGGAAACTTTTGATAAAGTTAATAGGATATTACGCCAACTGGAGAAGTAAGACGTGGACTACCGTAGCCTGACGCTTGATGATTTTTTATCGCGCTTTCAACTTTTGCGCCCGCAAATAAACCGGGAAACCTTAAATCGTCGTCAGGCTGCCGTGTTAATCCCCATCGTTCGCCGATCGCAGCCGGGGTTATTGCTCACACAGCGTTCGATTCATCTGCGCAAACACGCCGGACAGGTGGCGTTTCCTGGTGGTGCTGTAGATGATACTGATGTGTCAGTGATCGCCGCCGCGCTGCGCGAAGCTGAAGAAGAGGTCGCTATTCCCCCTTCCGCCGTAGAAGTTATCGGTGTGCTGCCGCCTGTCGATAGCGTAACTGGCTACCAGGTAACGCCAGTGGTCGGCATTATCCCGCCTGATTTACCTTATCGCGCCAGTGAAGATGAAGTTTCCGCAGTGTTTGAAATGCCGCTCGCCCAGGCATTACATCTGGGTCGTTATCACCCGTTAGATATCTACCGCCGTGGTGATTCACATCGGGTATGGCTTTCCTGGTACGAACAGTATTTTGTATGGGGAATGACCGCAGGCATAATTCGTGAGCTGGCGCTGCAAATTGGTGTGAAATCCTGACTATACTTATCTTTACATCTACAAAACACTACTTGAGACAATCATCGCAATATTAGTTAAATCGCGGTTTTTGATTAGTTTAATTCATGTGAATAGTTAAGCCTGTCGCCGCGTTCCCTCTTACACTATGCGTTGTTATTAGTTCGTTACTGGAAGTCCAGTCACCTTGTCAGGAGTATTATCGTGATTAGTCTATTCGACATGTTTAAGGTGGGGATTGGCCCCTCATCTTCCCATACCGTAGGGCCTATGAAGGCAGGTAAACAGTTCGTCGATGATCTGGTCGAAAAAGGCTTACTGGATAGCGTTACCCGCGTTGCCGTGGACGTTTATGGTTCACTGTCGCTGACGGGTAAAGGCCACCATACCGATATCGCCATTATTATGGGTCTTGCAGGTAACGAACCTGCCACCGTGGATATCGACAGTATTCCCGGTTTTATTCGCGACGTAGAAGAGCGCGAACGCCTGCTGCTGGCGCAGGGTCGGCATGAAGTGGATTTTCCGCGTGACAACGGAATGCGTTTTCATAACGGCAACCTGCCGTTGCATGAAAACGGTATGCAAATCCACGCTTATAACGGCGATGAAGTCGTCTACAGCAAAACTTATTATTCCATCGGCGGCGGCTTTATCGTCGATGAAGAACATTTTGGTCAGGATGCCGCAAACGACGTGAGCGTGCCGTATCCGTTCAAATCCGCCACCGAGCTGCTGGCGTACTGCAATGAAACCGGCTATTCCCTTTCCGGCCTGGCAATGCAAAACGAACTGGCGCTGCACAGCAAAAAAGAGATCGATGAATATTTTGCTCATGTCTGGCAAACCATGCAGGCATGTATTGATCGCGGGATGAATACCGAAGGCGTATTGCCTGGCCCGCTGCGTGTTCCGCGCCGTGCGTCTGCCCTGCGCCGGATGCTGGTTTCCAGCGATAAACTGTCTAACGATCCGATGAATGTCATCGACTGGGTAAATATGTTTGCGCTGGCGGTAAACGAAGAAAACGCTGCGGGTGGTCGCGTGGTAACTGCACCAACCAACGGTGCGTGTGGCATCGTTCCGGCAGTGCTGGCTTACTATGACCACTTTATTGAATCGGTCAGCCCGGACATCTATACCCGCTATTTTATGGCGGCCGGGGCAATTGGCGCTTTGTATAAAATGAACGCCTCTATTTCCGGTGCTGAAGTAGGTTGTCAGGGCGAAGTGGGTGTTGCCTGTTCAATGGCTGCTGCGGGTCTTGCAGAACTGTTGGGCGGTAGCCCGGAACAGGTTTGCGTGGCGGCGGAAATTGGCATGGAACACAACCTTGGTCTGACTTGTGACCCGGTTGCAGGTCAGGTTCAGGTGCCGTGCATTGAACGTAACGCCATTGCCTCTGTGAAAGCGATCAATGCCGCACGCATGGCCTTACGCCGCACCAGTGCACCGCGCGTCTCGCTGGATAAGGTCATCGAGACAATGTACGAAACGGGTAAAGACATGAACGCCAAATACCGTGAAACCTCTCGCGGCGGTCTGGCAATTAAAGTCCAGTGTGACTAATACTTTTCTTTCGCCCATCTGCAACGGATGGGCGAATTTCTCCCGCTTTCTCGTCTGCTGTAAATTTCCCCACTACACTTCCACTGTTGCGTCAGGCGTTTGTTGCCATGCGCTTACAGGGCGGCCCGCATGCAAAAAGCACAACGGATCATTAAAACCTATCGCCGTAATCGAATGATTGTTTGTACAATTTGCGCACTCTTTACGCTTGTGGCGACACTAAGCGTGCGGTTTATTTCACAGCGTAACTTAAATCAACAGCGGGTGATCCTCTTCGCCAATCACGCTGTTGAAGAGCTGGATAAAGTCTTACAACCCCTTCAGGAAGGACGCGAGCTTTTACTTCCGTTGATTGGCCTCCCTTGCTCAGTTACTCATTTGCCTCTACGCAAGCAGGCCGCCAAACTGCAAACCGTGCGTTCTATTGGCCTGGTTCAAAACGGTACGCTCTATTGCTCCAGTATCTTTGGCTATCGAAATGTCCCTGTTCATGATATCCAGGCCGATTTGCCTGCCCCACAGGCTCTTCTGCGTCTTACCACCGATCGCGTGTTGATTAAAGGTAGCCCAGTGCTGATCCAGTGGTATCCCTCGCCATCACATAGCGGTGATGGCGTTCTGGAGATGATCAACATTGAGCTATTGACGACGATGTTGCTGGAACCGCAGTTGCCGCAAATCAGAAACGCCAGCCTGACGGTGGCCGATCGCCATTTACTCTATGATGACGGCCTGGTTGATTCTTTACCTCCGCTTAATGGCAATGAGCGTTACCAGGTTTCATCGCAGAATTTTCCTTTTACCATTAGCGTCAGCGGACCTGGTGCGACGGAACTGGCGTTGCACCATCTTCCCAGCCAGCTCCCGCTGGCGGTACTGTTGAGTTTACTGGTGGGTTATGTTGCATGGCTGGCAACCGCACACAGAATGAGTTTTTCGCGCGAAATTAATCTTGGTCTTGCACAACATGAGTTCGAGCTATTTTGTCAACCTTTACTAAACGCACGTAGTCAGCAATGTATTGGCGTAGAGATATTGCTGCGCTGGAATAACCCTCGTCAGGGTTGGATCTCGCCGGATGTGTTTATCCCTATTGCGGAAGAACATCACCTGATAGCGCCGCTTACCCGTTATGTGATGATGGAAACCATCCGTCAAATCCACGTTTTTCCAATGAGCAGCCAGTTTCACGTTGGGATTAACGTCGCTCCCAGCCATTTTCGCCGTGGCGTGCTGTTGAAAGATCTTAATCAGTACTGGTTCAGTGCTCACCCGATTCAGCAACTTATCCTTGAAATAACCGAGCGCGATGCCCTACTGGATGTTGATTATCGGATTGCCCGCGAACTGCATCGTAAAAACGTCAAACTGGCGATTGATGATTTCGGCACCGGCAACAGTTCGTTTTCCTGGCTGGAAACGTTACGCCCTGACGTCCTGAAAATTGATAAGTCATTCACCGCTGCAATTGGTTCAGACGCGGTTAACTCGACGGTAACCGATATCATCATTGCGTTGGGGCAAAGGCTGAATATTGAACTGGTGGCGGAGGGCGTAGAAACGCAAGAACAGGCAAAATATTTACGCCGTCATGGGGTGCATATTTTACAAGGGTATTTGTACGCGCAACCAATGCCGCTGCGTGATTTCCCAAAATGGCTGGCGGGCAGCCAACCGCCGCCCGCCCGGCATAATGGACATATCACGCCCGTTATGCGATTTCGTTAATGATTATTCGTCTTCGTCGTGCGCCAGTTGCTCTTTAACAATGCGAACCAGATCAACACGATAATCGTTAGCTTCAACAATGGTGATATGCAACGGCCCTACGTTAATCACATCGCCAGCACGCGGGATGTGACCATTTGCAGAAATCACCAGACCTGCGACCGTCGCGATATCATCGTCATCGGCAAGGTGCTCAACATCAAGCGCCTGCTGTAAGGCGTGGAGGTCTGTACCACCTTTTACCAGCCAGCCGTCGCCGTCGGTAATAATTTCCGGCGTTTCATCAGCGTCCGGGAACTCACCGGCAATGGCTTCCAGCACATCCAGAGGAGTAACCAGACCTTGCACCACACCAAACTCGTTGGTAACGATAACAAAACTACCGCGAGCACGACGCAGCACGCCCAACAGGTTGATCGGATCGAGGGTTTCCGGAACGATAATCGCCGGAGACGCCGAAGCAATCGCCGCCACATCAACGCCCTCTTCCAGTGCCACCAGCAGTTCTTTCGCACGCACGATACCGATGATTTCATCCAGTTCTCCGCGACATACCGGGAACAGGCTATGTGGCGAAGAAAGCAACTGCTCACGGATTTCATCGACACTAAGGTTAGCGTCAACCCAGCTGATTTCGCCGCGCGGCGTCATAATTCCGCGCAGAGAGCGCGACGCCAGTGTCAGTACACCGTTAATCATGTATCGCTCTTCTTCGGCAAACGCGCCTTCCGGCACGGGAATCGGCATCGGGTTATCCGCATCATGCTGAACATTCGCCTGACGTTTACCGCCCATCAAACGCAGGATGGCATCGGCAGTACGTGCACGCAGCGGTAAAGTTGACTGGTGACGAATAAAGTTACGGCGCGCAATTTGGTTAAATACTTCGATAATGATCGAGAAGCCAATCGCGGCATACAGGTAACCTTTCGGAATGTGGAAACCAAAACCTTCTGCTACCAGACTCAGACCAATCATTAACAGGAAGCTCAGACAGAGCACCACTACCGTTGGATGCTGGTTAACGAATCGCGTCAGCGGCTTCGACGCCAGCAACATGACCGCCATTGCAATCACCACCGCCGCCATCATCACAGGCAGATGGTTGACCATCCCTACAGCAGTAATCACCGCATCCAGCGAAAAGACGGCATCGAGGATGACAATCTGTGTTACGACCACCCAGAAACTGGCATAGCCTTTGCCATGGCCAGAATCATGATCGCGGTTTTCCAGCCGTTCATGCAGCTCCGTTGTCGCTTTAAACAGCAAGAATATCCCCCCGAACAACATAATCAGATCGCGGCCGGAGAAGGAAAAATCCATCACGGTAAATAGCGGTTTGGTCAGGGTGACCATCCATGAAATCAGCGATAACAGTCCCAGACGCATGATCAGCGCCAGCGACAGCCCCAACAAACGTGCTTTATCACGTTGTTTTGGCGGCAGTTTATCGGCAAGAATGGCGATAAAAACCAGGTTATCGATACCCAACACGATTTCAAGAACGACAAGCGTGAGTAGCCCCGCCCAAATCGAGGGGTCCATTAAGAATTCCATGACAAGCTCCTGCTTAAGGAATAGCTATTCGGCGCCAGAAATAATGCAGGCGTAACGACAAAATGCAAACAAAAGGTGCGGCAAAAAATGCCAGAAAGGCAGGCGCTGAAAGGCCTGATGCTGAAATGACGTCGGTGACGATCCATACTGCGGGCTGCTGCCCCATACTCCTTGATTGTTAAACGGGAGTTAAACATATCAGAGAGAACTCTGATTTGGCAAAGATTTACCTTCCTTTGCAAACGAATGTAACGAGGATATTTTACCTTTCGGAATTTTGCTAATCCAAAGTTAAATTACGGATCTTCATCACATAAAATATTTTTTTCGCTATCTAAAATAAATCGCGAAACGCAGGGGTTTTTGGTTGTAACCCTTATCTGAATCGATTCGATTGTGGACGACGATTCAAAAAATACATCTGGCACGTTGAGGTGTTAACAATAATAAAGGAGGTAGCAAGTGACCATTGCTATTGTTATAGGCACACATGGTTGGGCTGCAGAGCAGTTGCTTAAAACGGCAGAGATGCTGTTAGGCGAGCAGGAAAACGTCGGCTGGATCGATTTCGTTCCAGGTGAAAATGCCGAGACGCTGATCGAAAAGTACAACGCTCAGTTGGCAAAACTCGACACCACTAAAGGCGTGCTGTTTCTCGTTGATACATGGGGCGGCAGCCCGTTCAATGCTGCCAGCCGTATTGTCGTCGACAAAGAGCATTATGAAGTGATCGCAGGCGTTAACATTCCAATGCTGGTGGAGACGTTAATGGCCCGTGATGATGACCCAGGCTTTGATGAACTGGTGGCGCTGGCTGTAGAAACAGGCCGTGAAGGCGTGAAAGCACTGAAAGCCAAACCGGTTGAAAAATCCGCACCAGCGCCCGCTGCCGCAGCACCAAAAGCGGCTCCCGCTCCTGCAAAACCAATGGGACCAAATGACTACATGGTTATTGGCCTTGCGCGTATCGACGATCGTCTGATTCACGGTCAGGTCGCTACCCGCTGGACTAAAGAAACCAATGTCTCCCGTATTATCGTTGTTAGTGATGAAGTGGCTGCGGATACCGTTCGTAAGACACTGCTCACCCAGGTTGCACCTCCGGGCGTAACAGCACACGTGGTTGATGTTGCCAAGATGATCCGCGTCTACAACAACCCGAAATATGCTGGCGAACGTGTAATGCTGTTATTCACCAACCCGACAGATGTTGAGCGCCTCGTGGAAGGCGGCGTGAAAATTACCTCTGTTAACGTTGGCGGTATGGCATTCCGTCAGGGTAAAACCCAGGTGAATAACGCGGTTTCGGTTGATGAAAAAGATATCGAAGCGTTCAAAAAACTGAATGCCCGTGGTATCGAGCTGGAAGTCCGTAAGGTTTCCACCGATCCGAAACTGAAAATGATGGATCTGATCAGCAAAATCGATAAGTAACGTATTGTGTTGATTATCACTCAGTTTTCACACTTAAGTCTTACGTAAACAGGAGAAGTACAATGGAGATTACCACTCTTCAAATTGTGCTGGTATTTATCGTAGCCTGTATCGCAGGTATGGGATCAATCCTCGATGAATTTCAGTTTCACCGTCCGCTAATCGCCTGTACCCTGGTGGGTATTGTTCTTGGCGATATGAAAACCGGTATTATTATCGGTGGTACTCTGGAAATGATCGCGCTTGGCTGGATGAATATCGGTGCCGCAGTTGCGCCTGATGCCGCTCTGGCTTCCATCATTTCTACCATTCTGGTTATCGCCGGTCATCAGAGCATCGGTGCTGGTATCGCGCTGGCAATCCCGCTGGCCGCTGCGGGCCAGGTGCTGACCATCATCGTTCGTACCATCACCGTTGCTTTCCAGCACGCTGCGGATAAGGCGGCTGATAATGGCAACCTGACGGCAATTTCCTGGATCCACGTTTCTTCTCTGTTCCTGCAAGCGATGCGTGTGGCTATCCCAGCCGTGATTGTTGCGCTGTCTGTAGGCACCAGTGAAGTTCAGAACATGCTGAACGCCATTCCGGAAGTGGTGACTAATGGTCTGAATATCGCCGGTGGCATGATCGTGGTGGTTGGTTATGCAATGGTTATCAACATGATGCGTGCAGGCTACCTGATGCCGTTCTTCTACCTCGGCTTCGTAACCGCCGCATTCACCAACTTTAACCTGGTTGCTCTGGGTGTGATTGGTACTGTTATGGCAGTGCTCTACATCCAACTTAGCCCGAAATATAACCGCGTAGCCGGTGCGCCTGTTCAGGCTGCTGGTAACAACGATCTCGATAACGAACTGGACTAACAGGTGAGCGAAATGGTTGATACAACTAAAACTACCACCGAGAAAAAACTCACTCCGAGTGATATTCGTGGCGTCTTCCTGCGTTCTAACCTTTTCCAGGGTTCATGGAACTTCGAACGTATGCAGGCACTGGGTTTCTGCTTCTCTATGGTTCCGGCGATTCGTCGCCTCTACCCTGAGAACAACGATGCCCGTAAACAGGCGATTAAACGTCACCTCGAATTCTTTAACACCCAACCGTTTGTGGCGGCGCCAATCCTCGGCGTAACCCTGGCGCTGGAAGAACAGCGTGCTAACGGCGCAGAGATCGACGACGGTGCTATCAACGGTATCAAAGTAGGTCTGATGGGGCCGCTGGCAGGCGTGGGCGACCCAATATTCTGGGGTACGGTACGTCCGGTATTCGCGGCGCTGGGTGCCGGGATCGCGATGAGCGGCAGCCTGTTAGGTCCGCTGCTGTTCTTTATCCTGTTTAACCTGGTACGTCTGGCAACCCGTTACTACGGCGTAGCGTATGGTTACTCCAAAGGTATCGATATCGTTAAAGATATGGGTGGCGGCTTCCTGCAAAAACTGACGGAAGGGGCGTCTATTCTCGGCCTGTTTGTCATGGGGGCATTGGTTAACAAGTGGACACATGTCAACATCCCGCTGGTTGTCTCTCGCATCACCGACCAGACGGGTAAAGAGCACGTTACCACTGTTCAGACCATTCTTGACCAGTTAATGCCAGGCCTGGTGCCGCTGTTGCTGACCTTCGCCTGTATGTGGCTGCTGCGCAAAAAAGTTAACCCTCTGTGGATCATCGTTGGCTTCTTCGTCATCGGTATCGCTGGTTACGCTTGCGGCCTGCTGGGACTGTAATACTGTTGTACACTACCGGGGCCTATTGGCCCCGTTTTTTTATCTGGAGGATTAATGACAATCACGGATCTGGTACTGATTCTGTTCATCGCCGCACTACTTGCCTTTGCGATATACGATCAGTTCATCATGCCCCGACGCAACGGCCCCACCCTGCTGGCAATTCCTTTGCTCCGGCGCGGTCGCATAGATAGCGTTATCTTCGTCGGGCTGATTGTCATTCTTATCTATAACAATGTGACCAACCATGGCGCACAAATAACCACTTGGTTATTAAGTACACTGGCGCTAATGGGCTTTTATATTTTCTGGATCCGGGTTCCGAAAATCATTTTTAAACAGCAAGGTTTTTTCTTCGCCAATGTCTGGATTGAATATCGCCGAATTAAAGCGATGAACTTATCGGAAGATGGCGTACTGGTTATGCAATTAGAACAGCGCCGTTTGTTAATCCGCGTTCGAAATATCGACGATCTGGAAAAGATTTATAAACTTCTCGTGTCTACTCAATAAGTTATAGATTTAGTCGAAGCTATGTTTAGTGTATTCTTAATGACCAGACATAGCTTCAGCTATATTATCCATTCCCTTATTTGTTATTTATTTTAACGTTTTATTGATATATAAATCTAAATGAAAATCGTTATCAATAATGCAATGAAATAATATATTCCAACAGTTGTTTTATATTCTCAAAATATGTTAAGGTTGCGCCCTCATTTGGGGAGTAGCCGATTTCCAGACTCCGGAAATGTACGTGTCAACATACTCGTTGCAAAACGTGGCACGTACGGACTGAACACCTTCAGTCAGGCGAGACCATATGCACATCAATCGCTATGCCTGCATGGGCGCTTCTTGTCGTTCATGTGTGCATGTTTGCTGGGGGCGGTGATGTGTTTTATGGATACCCCGGTCAGGACGTTGTCATGAATATCACTGCTACTGTTCTTCTTGCTTTTGGTATGTCGATGGATGCCTTTGCTGCATCAATCGGTAAAGGTGCCACCCTCCATAAACCGAAATTTTCTGAAGCCCTGCGAACTGGCCTTATTTTTGGTGCCGTCGAAACGCTGACGCCGCTGATTGGCTGGGGTATGGGCATGTTAGCCAGCCGTTTTGTTCTCGAGTGGAACCACTGGATTGCGTTTGTACTGCTGATATTTCTCGGCGGGCGAATGATTATTGAGGGTTTTCGTGGTGGAGACGATGAGGATGAAGAACCGCGTCGTCGTCACGGTTTCTGGTTGCTGGTAACTACCGCAATTGCCACCAGTCTGGATGCCATGGCGGTTGGTGTTGGTCTGGCCTTCCTGCAAGTTAATATTATTGCTACTGCTCTGGCGATTGGCTGCGCCACCTTGATCATGTCAACATTAGGTATGATGGTGGGTCGCTTTATCGGTTCAATTATTGGGAAAAAAGCGGAAATTCTTGGCGGGCTGGTGCTTATTGGCATTGGCGCCCAGATCCTCTGGACGCACTACCACGGCTAATTTTTTCGTTGCCAGATGTGAATATTAAAGTCCGTCTGGCAATCAAATTCTTCTTTTGCCGCCAGCGTTTGCCAGACTTCTGGCTTGGCGCGCCAGGCAAACGGAGTCATCTGTAACAACGCAATGGCCTCATCTCCGCGCAGGCGCATCGGATAACACAATTCATCGCTCTGCTGTAATGTAAAACCTTCCAGTTGTTCCGTATGGGGCGCATGTAGATGTACTTCGTCGTAAATCAGCCCCTTCAGCTCCATTAAATGTCGTGGTCCCGGGGTAGCGGTAATGACCCATCCTCCCGGTTTGACCACGCGCGCTAATTCTTCTGCTTTGCACGGCGCGTAGATACGGACAATGGCATCCATACTGGTATCAGAAAACGGCAGACGGTGGCTGGAAGCGACACAAAAGGTAACCTGCTGATAACGTTTCGCCGCAGCTTTAATCGCAACCTTAGAGACATCCAGACCAAAAGTAGTCACACCCGGCAATGCCTCGGCAAAAGCATGAGTGTAATACCCTTCCCCACAGCCAATATCCAGTATTGCCGTTGCGTGCTCATCAAGACAAACACACAATTGAGCGACTATCGCATCACGAAGCGGTTGATAATGGCCGGCATCTAAAAATGTGCGCCGCGCTTGCATCATTTCCGCACTGTCGCCCGGATCGCGGGATCGTTTATGCTGAACGGGCAGCAAATTAACATATCCCTCTTTCGCCATATCAAATTGATGCCGTTGGGGACAGATATAGCTGTTTTTTTCAAGCGATAGCGGCTGATGACAAAGTGGACAGGAAAACGACATGACAACTCCGGCAGGATACTAAAGGCCGCAAGTGTAACGCGAATTGCGCGTCGGGCAAATATCCGCAGGCAAGAGCGTGAATAAAACAAAGTAAAAAGCCTCGCATTTAGACGAGGCTTTATAGCGAGATTGAAGCGCGTTTACACTTCAGATCAGTGGTTTCGATCAGATTGCTGTTACGTTAACAGCTGCCGGACCTTTCTGGCCGTCCTGAATTTCGAACTCAACGTTCTGGCCTTCGGCCAGAGTTTTGAAGCCATTACCCTGAATAGCGGAAAAGTGTACGAATACATCTTTGCTGCCATCAGCCGGAGTAATGAAGCCAAAACCTTTAGACTCGTTGAACCACTTAACCTGACCTTTAATCTTTGCCATTTGAAAAATTCCTTAGATTGTTTTCTTCGCCCGCAGGCATTACAGAGATAAAACTGACACATTACTGCATGAGGCACTAATATAAGGCTCGGCAGAGAAGCGGTATTCAACGACAACGTGTTTACTCAGGACTTCTTTACTGAAAATGCCACACATAAACAGAACTGTACCTCGTTTAACCCGAAACTGTTATCACATACAACGTTAATTATGGCAAGCCATTTTTAAACATGTCTCGATCAGCCGCACAAATCTCGATACGCCTTCCACTTTTTTGCACATTTATGCAACGGAATACGTGCCGATATATTGATGCACTTAACCATACCATTACAAACAGATACTTGACCTGATGCAGTTTCTAACATAGTTCAATAACTTCAGTTCTTCCAGAGCAGCACTACAACTTATTACGCTATGCGAGCGATATCACTTTTTATGATATATAACGAATAAAATATTATATAAATTCACCTCACAAAACAGTCAGTTAACAACAAACACGAACACAATGAAGAAACTATACTTAAGGCATATTATTATTTTAAAATAAGAAAAATTGATGAATTACTAAAAAGTGAGAAGAGAAACGTTTCGCTAATAAACAATACCGTGATTGATCACTATTCCGATGTAAACATCCCAATGACTTAGTGAGGTAAATATCTTTTTCTGATATCGATATTATGAAATAAATAACACGATAAATAATTGAAGTCAGACCAGAGTATTAATTTGAATCAATTGCACCACTATAGTGCATATATGAATGATAAGATGAGTAACCCGTCTGCACCTGGGTTACTCAAATTTGAGGAAGAATTACCGTTCAGCTACCAGACGGATGATATCGTCATCTTCAGCAGCTTTTTGGTTCTCAGCAGCACTGGCATTCGTTTTTTCAGGTTCGCTTGCTTCGCACAAACGACGTAACAGCGCATTTTGCCGTTTTTGCTGATCCAGCAATGCCTCAAGAAGTTCAATCTGTTCGTTAGTCCGTGAACTGGCACGGTTGATGAAAAACCACAAGATGAGCCCAATAGCGAGAACAACCACCGATACAACCAAAGACGCAATGTTCATCACGCCTGAATTTACAACTTCGTTCATTTCACCACCTCTAAGTAGAGGCGCCATTCTACCACTGCCACACAGGAAGGAAATCTACCGTTGAAAAAATGATATCACCATGGGATAAATTGATTGATGGTACAAATTCCGTTGAAAAATTGTACATCCTGATCGCACATCATATTGAATACCTGTGCCCATAGCAGCAAGCAAGCCAGCACAGCGACAACCAGAACGCCCCATCGAAACTTTTTCACTCCAGTCTCCGTTTAAACTACCTTATGTCATTAAACTATCATGCGTTAGTTAAACAGCGCCTAACTATGTCGATATTCGTGCTTTTTCGGAACTATACGCTTGCTTCAGCCCATATTACCGCTACGATTAGGCGAACAAAAAAGAGAAGAGGTCATAATGCGATTCATTATTCGCACAATTATGTTGATAGCACTGGTATGGACAGGATTATTACTAAGCGGATATGGCGTTCTGATTGGAAGCAAGGAAAATGCCGCAGGGTTAGGTTTGCAATGTTCCTATCTGACCGCCAGAGGCACCAGCACGGTACAATATCTGCACACTAAAAGTGGGCTTTTCGGGATAACAGATTGCCCGCTGTTACGTAAAAACAATAACGTTGTAGATAATGGTTAAAGGCATAAATAACTACTTAAACCGAAGATAAAAAGCACATTCATCGCCATAGCGTACTATGTTACGCCATTTGTAACTTTATTTAACCCACGCGAAATACAGAACCTGTCTGAATATTATACAGACAGGTTCTTCCTCTAATCAGAACGGATAGTCGTGATACCCCATTTGAGAGGAAATTTTACGCGCCGCCGTATGCAGCATAGTCACGTACTCCTGCAAACGCTCCTCAGAAAAACGCAGGGTCGGGAAGGAAATACTCAAACCAGCAATCACCACGCCAAAGCGGTCAAATACTGGAACTGCGATACAGCGCAGTCCCTCTTCCTGCTCTTCGTTATCTTCGCCATAACCTTGCTCGCGCACCTGATCCAACACCGGTAATAACGCTTCCGTGCTGGTAATGGTACGATCGGTACTGCGTTTATACTCAACGCCCTCAAGGATTTGCTTCACTTCATCACGATCGCGCCAGGCCAGCAAGACTTTACCAATCGCAGTACTGTAAAGCGGATTACGACGACCAACCCGTGAATACATGCGCAAATTGTACATAGAGTCAATTTTGTGGATGTAAACAATGCTGTCTTCATCCAGCGCACCAAGGTGGATGGTCTCTTTGGTCAGGCGGGAAAGCTCACGCATCTGGATATCTGCGCTACGAATAAGATCAACATTTTGTAACGCCCGGGCGCCCAGTTCAAACAATTTTAGCGTCAGCGAATATTTCTCCGACTCCCCTTCCTGCGCCACATAGCCCAGGGTTTTCATGGTCTGTAAAAAGCGATAAACGGTGCTTTTTGACATCATGACGCGCTGTGACAGCTCGGTTATCCCTATTTCGCGCTCTTCGCCCAGCGCCTGCAGAATGCCAAAAACTTTCAGTACAGAAGATACAGAATCAGGCTGTTTATCCAGATCTGCGTTAGCCATTTATCACCTCATTGCGAGTGTTTTATAAAAATCAGAACTGTTTTTTATTATAATTTCGTGCCTGGGTGGTCGCAATCCATCTTTTGCCGGTTAGTTACAATTCTGCGACATCCGCAGTGAATATCAGTGCTAGAATCATAACCCTGTTGATTATTACCAAAAGATATAAAATTCCTATGCCAAAAGTTCAGGCCGATGGTCTGCCGTTGCCTCAGCGATACGGCGCGATTTTGACCATTATTATTGGTATTTCGATGGCGGTCCTCGACGGCGCTATCGCCAACGTCGCCTTGCTAACAATCGCCACAGACCTTCATGCCACACCAGCCAGCTCCATCTGGGTAGTGAACGCCTATCAAATCGCCATTGTTGTCTCTCTGCTCTCATTCTCGTTTCTGGGAGATATGTTTGGCTACCGACGCATTTATAAATGCGGTCTGGTGGTTTTTCTGTTGTCTTCGCTGTTCTGCGCCCTTTCTGATTCGCTGCAAATGCTCACCCTGGCGCGCGTAATACAAGGTTTCGGCGGCGCAGCACTGATGAGCGTCAATACTGCACTTATCCGCCTGATCTACCCGCAGCGTTTTCTGGGTAGGGGGATGGGAATTAACTCGTTTATTGTCGCCGTCTCCTCGGCTGCCGGTCCGACAATTGCAGCGGCAATTCTTTCCTTTGCTTCCTGGAAATGGTTATTTTTAATCAACGTGCCGTTGGGTATTATCGCTCTGCTTCTGGCGATGCGTTTTCTGCCACCTAATGGTTCTCGCTCCAGTAAGCCGCGTTTTGACCTGCCCAGCGCCGTGATGAACGCGTTAACCTTCGGCCTGCTTATTACTGCGTTGAGTGGTTTCGCTCAGGGGCAATCGCTGACGTTGATTGCTGCGGAACTGGCGGTAATGGTTGTCGTGGGTATTTTCTTTATTCGCCGCCAGCTTGCTCTTCCCGTACCGCTGCTACCGGTGGATTTACTGCGCATTCCGCTGTTTTCACTTTCTATTTGCACATCTATTTGCTCTTTCTGCGCACAGATGTTGGCAATGGTTTCCCTGCCCTTTTACCTGCAAACCGTGCTTGGGCGCAGTGAAGTAGAAACGGGTTTACTCCTGACACCGTGGCCCTTAGCTACCATGGTGATGGCACCGCTGGCAGGCTATCTGATAGAACGCGTACATGCAGGGTTACTTGGTGCTTTGGGATTGTTCATTATGGCAGCGGGTCTGTTTTCACTGGTTCTGCTGCCCGCTTCTCCTGCGGATATCAACATTATCTGGCCAATGGTCTTATGCGGCGCCGGATTTGGCTTATTCCAGTCACCCAATAACCACACCATCATCACCTCCGCCCCTCGCGAACGTAGCGGTGGTGCCAGTGGCATGTTAGGCACAGCTCGTCTGCTTGGTCAGAGTAGCGGCGCGGCTCTGGTGGCTCTGATGTTAAATCAGTTTGGCGATAATGGTACGCACGTCTCGCTGATGACTGCGGCTATTCTGGCCGTGATTGCTGCTTGCGTCAGTGGGTTACGGATTACCCAACCACGATCTCAGCCATAAAAAAAGCGCGTCGACCAGGACGCGCTTTTTAGCATTTACTTCATATTACTTCAGATATTCACCCGTGCGCAGAGCTTCAATACGTTTATCCAGCGGCGGGTGAGTCATGAACAGCTCACTCAGCGATTTCGATTTACCATTAATGCAGAAAGCCATCATGCTGGTTGCTTCTTGCGGCTCATAGCTGGTTTTCAGGCGCTGCAGCGCGGCAATCATTTTTTCACGCCCAACCAGTTTGGCAGACCCCGCATCGGCGTGGAATTCACGATGACGCGAGAACCACATGGTAATAATGCTCGCCAGAATACCAAATACCAGCTCCAGCACCGTCGCGACAGCAAAGTAGATCAGAGGGTTGCCGTTGCTCTCTTCACCTTCGTCACGGTTACCGCCCATAAAGCCAGCAGCCAGTTGCGCGAGAATACGAGAAATAAAGATAACGAAGGTGTTCACCACGCCCTGAATCAGCGTCATCGTGACCATATCACCATTGGCAATGTGGCTGATTTCGTGAGCGATTACTGCCTCGGCTTCATCCGGGCTCATGTTTTGCAGCAAACCGGTGCTGACAGCAACCAGAGAGGCATCACGGCGCGCACCGGTTGCAAAGGCGTTGATATCCGGCGCATGGTAGATAGCCACTTGCGGCATAGCAATCCCAACCTGACGCGCCTGGGTTGCAACAGTATTGATCAGCCAACGTTCCCTTTCGTTACGCGGTTGCTCGATCACTTCCCCGCCAACAGATCGTAATGCCATCCATTTGGACATCAGAAGCGAAACGAAGGAACCACCAAAACCGAACAGCAAGGCCATAATCATCAGCCCCTGAACGCTGCTCGACTGTATCCCTGTCAGGCTCAGTACCAGCCCGAAAACGACCATCACGGCCAGGTTCGTTAGCAGGAAGAGCGCGATTCGCATCATAATTTTCTTTTTACCTCAGTTTAACAAAACGCAATATGCGATACCCACATCGTATGGGCTACGTGACTATTTTCAAGTCCGGATAGCGCGTAAGTCACCAGAAAGACACAACTTTACATTTTGTAGCATCTGATTTACGGCATCTTGCCACTGTTAAAAAATCAGGCACAATTTCTTGTGCCTGATTGATGTTACTTGACGGGAGCGGGCTGTTCCGCAGGTCTGGCTTTTTCCAGACGCGCTAAATCAAGCGCGATGTTTACTGTTTCATCCAGATACGGATCTGGCTCCTTGTAATCTTTTGGCAGATCGTCCAGTTTCTTCAACTCCGGTTTTCCTTCGCGTTTAAAGCGATCGTTCAACCGCGCCAGACGCGTCGCATCATCTTCGTTATTCTCTTTTTCACGCACAGCGTAATTCAGAGAAACGATGTTGCGTTTGTCCTTCATGGCGTTGAAGCGAGCGATATCCTTCATGATGTTCTGGAACTCAGGATCCTTCGCAATACGCGCATTATGTTCCTTCAGCAACTCCGGTTCAAACGCCGTTAAGTCTCCTGATTTCACATAGGTTGCAGCGTCAATGCTATCCCACGGCAGCGCGTTATCTTCGAATTTCTCACCGGTTTCCGTCTCTTCATTGCCCGTAGGCATGATGATATCTGGCGTTACGCCTTTACGTTGCGTACTGCCGCCGTTAACGCGATAGAATTTCTGGATTGTGTACTGTACTGAACCCAGCGCCGGCCATTCAGGACGTAACATCTGATCGTAGATGCGGTTCAGAGAACGATGCTGCTGGACTGTGCCTTTACCGAATGTCGGCTCACCCACAACCAGCGCACGACCGTAATCCTGCATGGCAGCAGCAAAGATTTCCGAAGCCGAAGCACTGAAACGGTCAACCAGCACCACCAACGGGCCTTTATAGAAAACCTGACCGTCGTTATCGCTATCTTCGCGAACCTTGCCGTTGTTATCACGAACCTGCACAATCGGACCGGAAGGAATAAACAGCCCTGAGAGCGATACGGCTTCAGTCAGCGCCCCACCACCGTTACTACGCAGGTCGATAATGACACTGCTGACATTTTGTTTTTCCAGTTTCTGCAGTTGAACTTTGACATCGTCCGTCAAGCCAACATAGAAGCCCGGAATATCCAGCACACCGACTTTTTCTTTGCCGACAGTCTTCACAGACATTTTAACTGCACGGTCTTCCAGACGAATGCGCTCACGCGTCAGCGTTACTGTCCGGGTCTTGGTTCCTTTACCCGCAGGTAAAATTTCCAGACGAACCTTACTGCCTTTCGGCCCTTTGATTAAGGCAACGACATCATCAAGACGCCAGCCAATCACATCAACCATCGGTTTACCGGTTTGTCCGACACCGACAATTTTGTCACCAACGCTGATAGCTTTACTCTTCGCTGCCGGCCCACCCGCCACCATTGAATTGATAACGGTGTAGTCATCATCCATTTGCAGCACTGCGCCAATACCTTCCAGCGACAAACTCATTTCAGTATTGAACTGTTCGGTATTGCGCGGAGAAAGGTAGTTGGTATGCGGGTCGATTTCGCGTGCAAACGCTGTCATTGCCAGCGAGAAAACATCTTCGCTGTTGGTTTGCGCCAGACGACGAATAGCAAATTTGTAGCGGCGAGTCAGGGTTTCACGAATTTCTTTATCCGTCTTTCCCGTTAGCTTCAGACTTAACTCGTCGAATTTGACTTTGCTGTCCCACAGCGCGTTCAACTCGGCCTCGTTTTTCGGCCAGGGCGCTTTGCTGCGGTCAAGGTTATAAGTGTCGTTGCCGGTGAAATCCATCGGCTTTTCCAGTACCGACAACGCATACTGGTAACGTTCAAAACGGCGTTTTTGCGCCAGATTGTAGAGATCGTAGAAAACGTCGAGTTTGCCTGAACGCAGTTCATCGCCCAACTCGGTTTTCTTTTTCGCGAACTGTTCAACATCGCTTGCCAACAGCACATTGTGGCTGTAATCAAGCAAATTCAGGTAGCGGTCAAAGATTTTGGCCGAGAACGCCTGATCGAGATCGAACTGACGATAATGGGAACGGGTGAAGCGCGACGTTACGCGCTCACTCACAGTCGCATGCTGCGTCTCTTCCTTTAATACCGGAATTTGATCAGCACGCGTAATATCTTCTACAGCGAAGGTCTGGCCTGCTATTGCAAGCAGGCCAGCTAACGCGGTAAGCCTAAAAAACATGTTCATGCCTGGCCCGGCCTCCGTTTCAGAACACCAGGTGTTCTGCGCGCACAATCAAAGACATACCCGAATTCAGTTGGACGCGGACGCCGTCTTTGGTGATTTCTAATACGGTGGCATCCATCGCGTTTTGACCAGCTTTCACCTTCAGGGCTTGTCCGACAGTCAGAGCTGAAATGTCAGAAACCGGGGTATGCTGTTCTTCGCGAGGTGCTTTTACTGTTTTTGGCGCTTTCTCAGCCGGTTTTTGCGCGCGAGGTTTGCGCTCGGCGCCTTCTTTACGGCGTTGCGCGGCAGGACGTGGTTTACGTTCGCGGCGCGGTGCATCTTCTTTCTCACCAGAAGCTGCGGCAGCTTCGCGTTTTTTCGCTTGCTGTTCAGCACGCTGAGCCTGAACGCGTGCTTTCGCTTCTTCAAGCTGTTTGCGAGCATGTTCTACATGCTGCTCGTCCAGCTCACCGCATGGGTTGCCGTCAAGATCGACACGCGTTGCGCCGGGTTTAACACCGTAAAGGTAACGCCAGCTCGAAGTGTAGAGACGTAAAGCAGATCGCAGTTGCGTTTTGCTCAGGTTCATTTCCCCGGCAACACGATCGACCAAATC
The DNA here is from genome assembly GCF_003046645.1 of Escherichia sp. MOD1-EC6475. Classification (NCBI taxonomy): domain Bacteria; kingdom Pseudomonadati; phylum Pseudomonadota; class Gammaproteobacteria; order Enterobacterales; family Enterobacteriaceae; genus Escherichia; species Escherichia sp. MOD1-EC6475. The sequence goes on from NZ_PZKQ01000025.1 coordinate 44,892, forward strand.
CTGAAAAATACCGATTTTCAGCGGACGCGCTTCACCTTCCGCACTGAAACAGTGGGGAAAACGTTCGGCCAGAAACGCGATTACTTCTTTACTGCTATTCAACTTAGGTTGATTTTCCATGAAATTTCCTGATTACAACGGACGTAGCCAACAAGCGCAGGCATGAACAGGCGTCATTATAATGACGCCATCAGTAAATGCTACGTTATCCGTTGATTATCCTGCGACGCTCGCAAAGAATTTTTTGTAATCCGTCGTTGCAAGCACCTTTTCAAGCTGTGCCACAAGCTGACGTAAGCCTTGCTCGTCCTCGTCTGTAAAGCGACCGAAGACGGTACTGTCGATGTCGAGAACACCAATAATCTGATTTTTCACCACCAGCGGCAGGACAATTTCAGAATTACTCGCCGCATCACAGGCAATATGCCCGTCAAAAGCGTGAACATCCTCGATTCGTTGTACTTGATTGCGGGCAACCGCAGTGCCACACACGCCGCGCCCGACGGGGATCCGTACACAGGCAATTTTGCCCTGAAATGGTCCGAGCACCAGCGTATCGTCCTCAAGTAAATAAAAACCGGCCCAGTTTACGTCTGTCAGACGTTCGTATAACAACGCGCTGGTGTTTGCCAGCGTTGCCAGAAAACTGGTTTCTCCCGCCATCAGCGCATTAAAGTCGCGGTTTAAGTCCGCGTAAAATTCTGTTTTGTTCATTATATAATCACTTGGTTGTCTTACCTGAAACTGCCAGCCTATTAAAATAAGCATTAAATGCGTTAATGCTCAAGATCATTCCCATCATGGGTTAAGATTAATGCTAATTCTTACTATATTTGGCTCGTCATGGCACTTAACACCCCGCAAATTACGCCAACAAAAAAGATAACAGTGAGCTCAATCGGCGAGGAACTGCCGCGTGGTGATTACCAACGTTGCCCGCAATGTGACATGCTGTTTAGCCTGCCCGAGATAAATTCGCATCAAAGTGCCTATTGTCCGCGCTGTCAGGCCAAAATTCGTGATGGGCGTGACTGGTCGCTAACGCGCCTGGCGGCAATGGCGTTCACCATGCTGTTGCTGATGCCGTTTGCCTGGGGCGAACCGCTATTGCATATCTGGCTGTTAGGTATTCGTATTGACGCCAACGTCATGCAAGGCATCTGGCAAATGACTAAACAAGGTGATCCTGTAACGGGCGCGATGGTGTTTTTCTGCGTTATCGGCGCCCCACTTATCCTCGTCACATCTATTGCTTATTTGTGGTTTGGCAACCGACTGGGGATGAACTTACGCCCGGTACTGCTGATGCTTGAGCGACTGAAAGAGTGGGTGATGCTGGATATCTACCTGGTCGGCATTGGTGTTGCTTCTATAAAGGTACAGGATTATGCCCATATCCAGGCTGGTGTCGGCTTATTCTCTTTTGTGGCGTTGGTGATTTTAACGACGGTGACGTTGTCACATCTTAATGTTGAACAGCTGTGGGAGCGATTTTATCCTGAACGCCCTGCCACGCCCAGGGACGCGAAACTACGCGTTTGCCTGGGGTGTCACTTTACCGGCTATCCTGATCCGCGCGGTCGCTGCCCCCGCTGCCATATCCCGCTTCGCCTGCGTCGTCATCATAGTCTTCAAAAATGTTGGGCGGCGCTGTTGGCTTCAGTCGTCTTGTTGTTACCAGCCAACCTGTTGCCTATCTCGATCATTTATCTGAACGGTGGACGACAAGAAGATACGATTCTTTCCGGCATTATGTCGCTGGCAAACAGCAATATTGCGGTCGCCGGAATTGTGTTTATCGCCAGTATTCTGGTGCCGTTTACCAAAGTGATTGTTATGTTCACTTTATTATTGAGCATTCATTTTAAATGCCAGCAAGGGCTACGCACGCGAATACTGTTACTGCGAATGGTGACCTGGATTGGTCGCTGGTCGATGCTCGATCTGTTTGTCATTTCTTTAACTATGTCGCTGATCAATCGCGATCAGATCCTCGCTTTTACTATGGGACCGGCTGCGTTTTATTTCGGCGCAGCGGTTATTTTAACTATTCTTGCAGTGGAATGGCTGGACAGCCGCTTACTTTGGGATGCACATGAGTCAGGAAACGCCCGCTTCGACGACTGAAGCGCAGATTAAAACTAAACGCCGTATCTCACCTTTCTGGCTACTGCCGTTCATTGCGCTAATGATTGCCGGCTGGCTGATTTGGGACAGTTATCAGGATCGGGGGAACACCGTCACCATCGACTTTATGTCGGCGGACGGCATTGTCCCTGGCCGCACACCTGTTCGTTATCAGGGGGTTGAAGTCGGAACAGTTCAGGATGTCAGCCTCAGCGATGATCTTCGTAAGATTGAAGTCAGGGTCAGCATCAAGTCCGATATGAAAGATGCGCTGCGCGAAGAGACGCAGTTCTGGCTGGTGACACCAAAAGCCTCTCTGGCTGGTGTCTCCGGGTTGGATGCGCTGGTTGGGGGTAACTATATCGGCATGATGCCAGGCAAAGGCAAAGAGCAGGATCACTTTGTCGCCCTCGATACCCAACCGAAATATCGACTGGATAATGGTGATCTGATGATCCACCTACAGGCTCCCGATCTTGGTTCGCTGAATAGTGGTTCGCTGGTCTATTTTCGCAAGATCCCGGTGGGACGTGTCTACGACTATGCGATCACCCCCAATAACCAGGGCGTGGTGATTGATGTCCTGATTGAGCGGCGTTTTACCGATCTGGTGAAAAAAGGGAGTCGCTTCTGGAACGTTTCTGGCGTTGATGCCAATGTCAGTATCAGTGGCGCGAAAGTGAAACTGGAAAGTCTGGCTGCGCTGGTTAACGGTGCGATTGCCTTCGATTCGCCGGAAGAGTCGAAACCTGCTGAAGCGGAAGATACCTTTGGTTTGTATGAAGACCTCGCCCACAGCCAGCGTGGGGTAATCATAAAACTGGAACTGCCGAGCGGTGCCGGATTAACCGCCGACTCAACGCCGTTAATGTATCAGGGGCTGGAAGTCGGACAACTGACGAAACTGGATTTAAACCCAGGCGGCAGAGTCACCGGAGAAATGACCGTTGATCCCAGCGTCGTAACGCTGTTACGGGAAAATACCCGCATCGAATTACGCAACCCGAAATTATCCCTCAGCGATGCCAACCTCAGCGCCCTGCTCACGGGCAAAACCTTCGAGCTGGTGCCAGGCGATGGTGAGCCGCGCAAGGAGTTTGTCGTTGTGCCTGGGGAGAAAGCCCTGCTGCATGAACCTGATGTTCTGACGCTGACCCTGACCGCGCCAGAAAGTTACGGTATTGATGCAGGCCAGCCGCTCATTCTGCATGGCGTGCAGGTCGGTCAGGTAATTGAACGTAAACTCACCAGCAAAGGCGTCACCTTTACCGTCGCCATTGAACCACAGCATCGCGAGCTGGTAAAAGGCGACAGCAAATTTGTCGTCAATAGCCGTGTCGATGTGAAAGTGGGACTGGACGGCGTTGAGTTTCTCGGTGCCAGCGCCTCTGAATGGATCAACGGAGGAATACGTATTCTGCCGGGCGATAAAGGCGAAATGAAAGCCAGCTATCCGCTGTATGCCAATCTGGAAAAAGCCCTGGAAAACAGCCTTAGCGATTTGCCCACCACGACCGTGAGTTTGAGTGCAGAAACATTACCAGACGTGCAGGCGGGATCGGTAGTGCTGTACCGTAAGTTTGAGGTTGGCGAAGTCATCACCGTGCGCCCACGGGCTAACGCCTTTGATATCGACCTGCATATTAAGCCGGAATATCGCAACCTTCTGACCAGCAACAGCGTGTTCTGGGCAGAAGGCGGGGCGAAAGTTCAGCTTAATGGTAGCGGCCTGACCGTACAGGCTTCGCCACTTTCACGGGCGTTAAAGGGGGCTATCAGCTTCGATAACCTCAGCGGCGCCAGCGCCAGCCAGCGTAAAGGCGATAAGCGTATTCTGTATGCGTCAGAAACGGCGGCTCGTGCCGTCGGCGGGCAGATTACGCTCCACGCTTTTGATGCCGGAAAACTGGCGGTCGGTATGCCAATTCGCTACCTCGGTATTGATATCGGGCAAATTCAGACGCTGGATCTGATAACCGCACGTAATGAAGTACAGGCAAAAGCGGTGCTCTATCCAGAATATGTCCAGACCTTCGCTCGCGGTGGTACACGCTTCTCGGTGGTCACACCGCAGATTTCGGCAGCCGGCGTTGAGCACCTTGATACCATCCTCCAGCCGTATATTAACGTCGAACCCGGACGTGGTAATCCTCGCCGCGACTTTGAATTACAGGAGGCTACCATTACCGATTCTCGTTACCTGGATGGCTTAAGCATTATTGTTGAAGCGCCAGAGGCCGGATCGTTAGGCATCGGTACACCGGTACTGTTCCGTGGTCTGGAAGTGGGTACGGTCACTGGAATGACGCTGGGCACACTATCGGATCGGGTGATGATTGCGATGCGCATTAGTAAACGTTATCAACACCTGGTGCGTAACAATTCCGTCTTCTGGCTGGCATCGGGCTACAGTCTGGACTTTGGTCTTACGGGTGGCGTAGTGAAAACCGGTACGTTTAACCAGTTTATCCGTGGTGGGATCGCTTTTGCCACTCCGCCTGGTACTCCGCTGGCACCGAAAGCCCAGGAAGGCAAACACTTCTTGTTGCTGGAAAGCGAACCGAAAGAGTGGCGTGAGTGGGGAACCGCGCTACCCAAATAATGCACACTGCTCCGGCGTACCTGCGCCGGAGCGTTTATGCTAAACTGCGCGCCTGTTTTTTTGCCAGTGGTACATGCTCGTGGCCCAACACACCGTTTATTTCCCGGACGCCTTTCTGACGCAAATGCTTGAAGCAATGCCTTCGACGCTCTCATTTGATGATTTTCTTGCCGCCTGTCAGCGCCCGTTGCGCCGCAGCATTCGCGTTAATACGCTGAAAATCTCCGTTGCTGATTTCCTGCAATTAACCGCTCCTTATGGCTGGACGCTAACGCCGATCCCGTGGTGTGAAGAGGGTTTCTGGATCGAACGCGACGATGAAGATGCATTGCCGCTGGGTAGTACCGCCGAGCATTTGAGTGGCCTGTTTTATATTCAGGAAGCCAGTTCAATGTTACCGGTTGCTGCATTGTTTGCCGATGGTAACGCCCCAAAACGGGTGATGGATGTCGCTGCTGCACCAGGCTCAAAAACGACGCAGATTGCCGCACGGATGAATAACGAAGGGGCGCTCCTTGCCAACGAGTTTTCCGCCAGCCGGGTTAAAGTGTTACATGCCAATATCAGCCGCTGCGGTATCAGTAACGTGGCTCTGACTCATTTTGATGGTCGCGTGTTTGGTGCAGCGTTGCCAGAAATGTTCGATGCTATTTTGCTGGATGCTCCCTGCTCCGGCGAAGGTGTGGTGCGTAAAGATCCCGATGCGCTGAAAAACTGGTCACCAGAAAGCAATCAGGAGATCGCAGCCACCCAGCGGGAACTGATCGACAGTGCCTTTCATGCGTTACGTCCTGGCGGCACGCTGGTTTACTCGACCTGTACTTTAAACCGGGAAGAGAACGAAGCCGTTTGCCTGTGGCTGAAAGAGACTTACCCTGATGCTGTAGAGTTTTTACCGCTGGGCGATCTCTTCTCTGGCGCGGACAAGGCGCTGACCGAGGAAGGCTTTTTGCACGTCTTCCCACAAATTTATGATTGCGAAGGCTTTTTCGTTGCTCGTCTGCGTAAAACTCAGGCGATTCCCGCCTTACCCGCTCCAAAATACAAAGTGGGCAATTTCCCGTTCAGCCCGGTGAAAGATCGCGAAGCTGGACAAATTCGTCAGGCGGCTGCAGGTGTTGGCTTAAACTGGGATGAAAACCTGCGCCTCTGGCAGCGCGATAAAGAAATCTGGTTATTCCCGGTGGGCATTGAAGCGTTGATCGGTAAGGTCCGGTTTTCCCGTCTGGGGATTAAACTTGCTGAAACGCATAACAAAGGTTATCGCTGGCAGCATGAAGCCGTCATTGCCCTTGCCTCCCCCGACCACACTAACGCGTTTGAACTGACACCACAGGAAGCGGAAGAGTGGTATCGCGGGCGCGACGTCTACCCGCAAACCGCGCCAGTTACGGATGATGTGCTGGTCACCTTCCAGTATCAGCCAATCGGTTTAGCCAAACGTATTGGCTCACGGCTGAAAAACAGTTACCCACGGGAGCTGGTACGTGACGGAAAACTGTTTACCGGTAACGCCTGACAACGCACAAAAAAAGCGCACGTTTTGACTGGCGCATTCGGCTGCCTCAACTACGCTGAAAAATGGTGCGATCGGACTGGTCGTACCACAACCGGCACTTAAATGGAGAGCACGAAGATGAAAACCAGTGTACGCATAGGCGCTTTTGAAATCGACGACGGCGAGTTAACCGGCGAATCGCCTGGTGACCGAACGTTAACCATCCCCTGTAAATCTGACCCGGATTTATGTATGCAACTTGATGCCTGGGACGCCGAAACCAGCATCCCAGCCCTGCTAAACGGCGAACACTCTGTCCTTTACCGTACCCGCTACGATCAAAAGTCTGATGCCTGGATTATGCGCCTTGCCTGATCCAAAAAGAACCCGTCGGCATGACGGGTTATTTATCCTGGTTATTTCCCCCGTTGTAAAATCTCCCCTAAACTTAACGGTACGGCACCGCACTTCGAGGATGAAATGTTCGCGCTGGTACTTTTTGTTTGCTATCTGGACGCTGGTTGTGACGATATTGTGGTTGATGTCTACAATACGGAACAGCAGTGCCTCTATTCAATGGACGATCAACGGATCCGTCACGGCGGCTGTTTTCCGATTGAGGATTTTATTGATGGTTTCTGGCGACCTGCACACGAGCACAGTGACTTTTAATTATTGCAGTTGCACAAGAGTCAACTCACCTCCGAAGACGGCGCCGGTATCAATATAATGCAAGTTACCGATATCCACGCGATGCCGTAATGGCGTATGCCCAAACCAGAAATGATCGGCACCTGTAATTCCCTGCCCTTTTTGACTCCCACGCAATCGCGATCGACTCCACAACACCTGATGCAGATCGACTTCCTTATGCCACTCATAAATATCGTTGGGGTAATCCGCATGGGCGATGACATGCAATCCGCTACTACAGCTTAATTCAATTATCCACGGCAAAGACCAGCACTTTTCCAGCGCCATTCTCGCCTGCTCGCATTGGCGCCCGGTCAGTGTGGCAAACCAGTCACCGCCATTCATAAACCACAAAGACATCTGCTGTGAATCCAGCGCATCTATCGCCATCTGCTCATGATTGCCCCTTACCGCTCTGACCCAGCGTTGATCCAGTAATTGCAGGCAACGCAAACTCTCCGGGCCACGATCGATAACGTCACCAACCGAGATCAGCAAGTCTTGCCACGGGTCAAACCGGCAGTGCCACAATTTTTTACGCAGTTGCGCCAGGCAGCCATGAATATCCCCCACCAGCCAGATATGTCGCCACTGACTGCCATCAATCTTCTGATAGATGTGTCTCGCCTGTTTCATCAATTCCTTACTCCCGCGCAGAAGATCACATTATCTTAACAAGAATGTTAAAAAAGCCTGGACTGAAGCAGTAGAGTGTGTGTTATGGTTGATGGTGAAGCCAGTGCAGTAAAAGCTGTGATGTAATCATCAAACTGGCTTTATAGATAAAAAGAGACCGAACACGATTCCTGTATTCGGTCCAGGGAAATGGCTCTTGGGAGAGAGCCGTGCGCTAAAAGTTGGCATTAATGCAGGCTTAGTTGCCTTGCCCTTTAAGAATAGATGACGACGCCAGGTTTTCCAGTCCGCGCGTAAAGTGGTCAGAAAAAAAGCGCGTTTATCATCCTCTTAAATGTTAAAAACCGCCCGTTCTGGTGAAAGCACACGGGCGGTTTTTTATTGGAAATCAAAAGACTACTATAGATAATTAACAGAGTTTCTCAGCTCTTTCAATAAACGGTGCCAGACTCATTTTTTCACCTGGTTTGTTAGGATCATCAATCTGGATCACTGAGATAGGCTGGGCGTTGGTCTTTCCGCTGGTAACTTCTTTTTGCGCGACATCGTTCAAAGGGTACTGCACCAGAGTGCTGGGGTTAATGACATACAGCGCATTGCCCGGTCGGCATGTCAGCATCACTTCTTCACGATTAAATGCCCATTTGTCTTTGCCAATTTCAAAGCGACTAACGGTGATCACTTGTGGCGCCGCCAGCGCCGCTGCCGAACTGGTAAGCAATACAAATGCCAGAATACTTTTTTTCATCATTTTCGTAATCCATCAAAAAGGTTCGAGAGTTGCAAGCAGGCTGATAATCACCAGCACAACCGCACCAATCGCCCATTCGAGTTTTGTCATCCACACAAACCACGGAGCCGCACGGTCTTCATCTTGCCCCATCCGTGGCACCAGAACATAACGATTTGCCAGTGCAATGGCTACCATAATCATCACCAATATGACCTTTAGAAATAAAAGCTGCCCCCAGTAAGTCGCAAGTGTTGCGGGAAATCCGGTAATGAATAATGCATTAAGCACGCCGCTTGCCAGCACACCAATCACCGCAAAATGCCCACACCAGGAGAATCGCATCAGTGCATGAATGGCCTGACGTCGCCAGCGCCCTTTCACCAACCGCATACACCAGACAACCGGCAGCAAGCCACCAAACCATGCAGCCGCGCAAATCAGATGTACAGCGTGATTAGTCTGATGGATTTTCGCTGTTAATCCTTCGTTTAACGTCGCATGTCCTACTCCCGCCATCAGGATAAATTGCGCGGTAGTTAGCACAAACAACAAACGTGGCATGTTCCCTGGTTGCATCAGAGCGACGGTTAGCGTAACGAGGGCGAGAACGATTTGCCAAATCCAGACACCACCAAACTGCGTTTGTAACACCGATTGCCAAATGTTCAACGAAACCACATCCGACCATCCCGCGCCCATCAACCCGCCCTGAACGGCGAACATCGCAGCGGCGCTGCTCAAACTCCAGACGGCAGCATGTTGTTGTAAACGCAGGAAACGTTTCGTCAGCAAGCGACGAAGTGCCATTGGAGCCAGCCATGCGCCATACATCGCGAAGCCAAAGACCAGCATCAGGGAGGTAAAATGGATAAATCGCAGTGCGACCCAGGTAAACGCCAGCATGTTTTATTTCACTGTAAAGGTGTAATGCCCTTTGGTTTTATGCCCGTCCACCGAGACAACATGCCAGTTGACGGTATAACTTCCGGGCTTCAGGGCGTCGGCAAGCGGAACAATCAATTGGTTTTTGTCTTGTTCATTACGCTTCGCGGGTAATGTTTTAATATCTTCATTCTTTGAACCGATGATTTTGGCGCCGCTGAATCCGGGTTCAATACTTTCAGAGAAGTTTAAAGTAATGGCCTGTGGGGCAGCAGTAACCTCCGCATTCGCCGCAGGATACTGACGCGTCAGATGCGCATGTGCCCAGACAGAAGGCGCCAGCGAAGCGGCAAAAAATACGAGTGCGTAACGAAGAGAGCGTGCAGTTGAAACCATATTATCTATTCCTTTTTGTAATAACTTTTTTACAGAGCATAACCTTGTCTAATGATAGAGTCGAGGATCATCAATTCCGGCTTGCCATCCTGGCTGACTCTTAGTAACTTTTGCCCGCAATTAACGAGGAGACACAATATGCTGAAGAATCTGGCTAAACTGGATCAAACTGAAATGGATAAAGTTAATGTCGATCTGGCGGCTGCCGGGGTGGCATTTAAAGAACGTTACAATATGCCGGTAATTGCTGAGGCGGTTGAACGTGAACAACCGGAACACCTGCGAAGCTGGTTTCGTGAGCGCCTTATCACCCACCGTCTCGCCTCTGTAAATCTGTCACGTTTACCTTACGAGCCTAAACTTAAATAAACCTTATATTAAGTTACACTTTCTTACATGATGCCTGCTAAATTGTGAGTATTTTCTTATACGCATCAATATTTGCGGACACTGTGAAAAGGAAGTCATCATGACATACAGGAAAGTCGCAGCAGCACAATATGAGCCTCGTAATGCCTCACTCACTGAGCAGGTAGCCCATCATCTGGAGTTCGTGAGGGCTGCCGCCAGACAGCAGTGCGAACTTTTAGTTTTTCCCTCGCTTTCTCTATTGGGCTGTGATTATAAACGACGATCTCTGCCTGCCCCGCCCGACCTTTCGCTGTTAGCCCCGCTTTGTTATGCCGCGACAACATGGCGAATGACCATTATTACCGGCCTCCCCGTTGAACATAATGAACGTTTTATTCGTGGTATTGCAGTATTCGCCCCAGGGATGAACGCGCCCGGAATTTATCATCAAAGCCACGGCGCATGTCTGGATCGACATTCGAAAACCATCACTGTGGTGGATGGACAACCTGAAGGCATTGATATGCCCCCAACCTGTTCGCTGTTTACCACCGGTCAGTGCATCAGTGAGCCCGACCTGTTGACTTCTACTCGCCACTTACAATTTTTCTCACATCAATTCTCCATCGCCGTCCTGATGGCTAATGCCCGGGGCAACAGCGCACTGTGGGATGAACATGGCAGCCTTATTGTTCGCGCCGATCGCGGTTCGTTATTGTTAGTTGGTCAACGCACACCGCAGGGTTGGCAAGGCGATATCATTCCATTACGCTAGGCGTTTTCGGCCCGGAGTTTTGCCATGCTGCGTATTATCGATACAGAAACCTGCGGTTTACAGGGAGGGATCGTCGAGATTGCCTCAGTTGATGTTGTTGATGGGAAAATCGTCAACCCCATGAGCCACCTGGTGCGCCCCGACCGTCCCATCAGCCCACAGGCTATGGCAATTCACCGAATTACCGAAGCCATGGTCGCCGACAAACCGTGGATTGAGGAGGTGATCCCGCACTACTATGGTAGTGAATGGTATGTCGCACACAACGCCAGCTTTGACCGCCGCGTACTGCCTGAAATGCCTGGCGAGTGGATCTGCACGATGAAACTGGCTCGTCGTTTGTGGCCAGGAATCAAGTACAGCAATATGGCGTTGTATAAAACACGTAAACTCAATGTACAAACGCCGCCAGGCTTGCATCACCACCGTGCGCTGTATGACTGTTACATCACCGCTGCCTTGCTTATCGATATTATGAACACATCCGGCTGGACGGTGGAACAAATGGCGGATATCACTGGACGTCCATCATTGTTAACGACGTTCACGTTTGGCAAGTATCGCGGTAAAGCAGTATCAGAAGTTGCAGAGCGCGATCCGGGCTACCTGCGCTGGTTGTTTAATAACCTCGACAGTATGAGCCCGGAATTGCGTTTAACGTTGAAGCATTATCTGGAGAATGCTTAAGCCGTTGGCTGACCGGGTAATGTCCCCTGCGCCAGCGCAACCAGAAAAGCATATTCCATCGCCACACCTTCGTAAGATTTGAAGCGCCCCGATTTACCGCCGTGCCCTGAGTCCATGTCGGTACACAGCAATAACAGATGGTCATCGGTTTTAAGCTCGCGCAATTTAGCCACCCATTTTGCCGGTTCCCAGTATTGCACCTGTGAATCGTGTAAACCGGTCGTTACCAGCAAATGCGGATAAGGCTGCGCGGTGACGTTGTCATACGGGCTGTAGCTTTTCATATACTCATAATATTGCGGATCCTGCGGATTCCCCCACTCTTCAAATTCGCCAGTGGTAAGAGGTATTGATTCATCAAGCATCGTCGTCACGACATCAACAAACGGCACCTGAGCGATAACACCGTGGAACAGTTCGGGGCGTTCGTTAATCGCGACCCCCATCAGCATTCCCCCCGCACTGCCTCCCATTGCATAACAGAGCGAAGGAGAGCCATAGCCCAGTTTTAACAAAGCATCGCAGGCATCAAGGTAATCATTAAACGTATTTTTCTTCTTCAGGAATTTACCGTCTTCGTACCATTGTTGCCCCAGTTCGCCGCCACCACGAACATGCACAATGGCGTAGACAAATCCACGATCCAACAAACTCAGGCGGCTAAAACTGAAATCGGCATCTATGCTTGCGCCGTAAGAACCATAACCGTATACCAGAAGCGGATTGTTGCCTTTCTGGAAGTGCTTACGATGATAGACCAGCGAAACCGGAACTTCGACGCCATCCCGGGCAGTGATCCACAAGTGTTCACTGCGGTAATTCGCCGCATCAAAACCGGGTACTTCAGTTTGTTTCAACACGCGGCGCTCGCCGGTATCCATATCCAGTTCAAATAAAGTATCTGGCGTGGTCATGGAGGAATAACCGTAACGCAATCGCGCAGTTTCAGGTTCTGGATTGTAGGCAATCCAGGTCACGTAGGCCGGATCATCAAAGGCAATGCCGATGACTTCCCGTGTCTTGCGGTTAATTTGGCGCAAACTGGTTAACCCGCGCTGACGCTCTTCAACCACCAGCCAGTCGGTAAACAGCGTAAACCCTTCCAGCATGATGTTATCGCGTGGCGGAATTAACTCTTCCCACTGTTGCTCATCGCGCATACGGGTACGGTATAAGCCAAAGTTTTTGCCGTTACGATTGGAACGCACATAAAACCGATGCTGGTAGTGATCAAGACTGTATTCGTGATCTTTGCGGCGCGGCAGAAAAACAAACGGCTCGGCATCGGCCATTTCCGCGTCCAGCAAGCGAACTTCACTGGTGGTGGCGCTGGCCAGGTGAATGACTACATAGTGCTTCGATGTCGTTTTATGCAAACTGACGTAATAGGTATCGTCTTTTTCTTCGTAGATCAGTTTATCTTGCGATGCCGGAGTCCCGATGGCGTGGCGCCAAACCTGATAAGGCAGCAGCGTCACCGGATGCTTACGCACATAATAGAAAGTCCACGAGTCATTCGCCCAGACAAAGCTGGGATCGACATTATCCAGCAATTCAGGATACCAGTTGCCCGTTTCAAGATTGCGAAAACGGATGCCGTACTGGCGCCGGGAAAGGAAATCTTCCGCCAGCGCCATAATGGTGTTATCGGGGGTAATTGCCATTCCGCCCATCGAATAAAACTCACTGTGCGCCGCGCGCTTGTTGGCATCGAGCAATGTTTCCCACTCATCCCACTCTTCACTGAACGCCGACTGACGCTGGTAGATGGCATATTCACAGCCAGGTTCATAAATATGCCGGTAGCGGTAGCCATTTTTGATGTAGGGCGCAGAAACTTCTCTTTGCGGAATGCGGTCGATAATTTCCTTTAATATGCGATCCTGCAAGGCTTGTTGCGAGGCCATCACCCGATGACCGTAGCTATTTTCTTGTTGCAGGTAGTCCAGTACTTCCGGCTGCGAGCGTGTGTCGTCCCGCAGCCAGTAGTAATTATCGATGCGCGTATCGCCATGAAGCGTCATGGCGTGGGGAATGCGGGCGGCTTTTGGTAGCATGTTATTGTTCTTTCTGGTTGAAACATCTTATAAGGGTGGCAAAACTCACCCGGGATGCAAGCGAAACAGGGTAGTCATTGCTCAGATGATGACAGGTAATGGCGTGGATATCGAATGATATGCTGACAGAGAAAATCAGTCTGTTCAAATGGCTGTGCGGTTTTGGATAGCCCGAAATAGTCCACTGTCAGGCTATCCAGAGAGCGGAATTATTCCGCCAAAGTGCGCTTTTGCTGTTCGAGATCGCGTTCGATCCCTTCACGAACATCCTGGGGAATTTTCAGCGCGTCGCCCAATGCATTCAGGTAGCTACGCTCCATGAAATGATCAATATCAATAGCTGCACAGCTCAAGAAATAGATTTCCAGCGCCTCTTCTTCATTACGAATCCCATTCGCCAGGCGCTGTGGATCCAGCGGTTGTTCAATTGCCTGTTCAATGAGAACACGTCCCTGCTCCTCCACACCAGCTTCACGCAATTGCTGGTCGATAGCCGCACGTTCTTTGGCATCAATATGACCATCACTTTTAGCGGCAAAGACCAGTGCAAGGATCAAACGTTCCGTACGCTCATCCAGCGGCGTGCTTTGAGTACCGAACTGCGGTTCGTCCTGATGTGCCGCACGAATTTTATCTTTGTATTTGTTCCACAGCACCGTACCCGCTACCGCTCCGCCGCCAACCAGCAACGCATTGGTGCCATATTTCGTGAGAAGTTTACGTGCTGATTTATTTGCGACCAGCAGCCCTGCCAGCCCGCCTAATGCGCCCGGCACTAAAAGTTTGCCCAATCCCTGATCCGTAGACGAGGAGGTAGAAGAACTGTTTTGCCCAAGAAGGGATTGCAGTTGATTTAACCAGTTAGCCATATTTGCTCCTCAATAACCATTTTTAGTGCCTGTAGCATAGCGGATGAGGATGTCAGAAAGTGTATATTGCGGCAAAAGATGCGCAAATAAGCGGACCGAAAAGGAAGTCAGCGACGGAAATTCGCGTCAGATAAGGTGCTTGCTGTGGAGCTGCTATGTTGGAAATTTGGGGGAAGGATTGATTGGGATTATCTGTTGCTGATTGCCTGCTGCGATGCGGTCGCGCCTTATCATGCCTACGGGTGTGAAATATTGTAAGGCGGACAGGCGTTTACGCCGCATCCGCCAGGAATTATGCGCAATGACTAATAGCCATTAACGCCGCTGATATTCCGCCATTCCCGCTTTACAGTCCACGCTTACCTGATAATGAATATCGGCACTTTTACCGCGCACAGTTAGCGGAACTGACCATTTATCATCTTTACCCTGAATATCCTGCAAACTGACCCACGCTACCGGATCTGCCTGACCAACGATTTTTTGATCGTCTGCCCAGCGCGCTATGCGGTTTTGTTGATAATCGCGTTTTACACTCGCGGCAATTCCGGCTGCATCCAGACCTTCACACTTTGGGAAAGTTACCGACTTGCTGGTTTCGTTATTTGCAGCGAAAACTGATACGCAGGCAGAAAGCAGTAACAGCCCCAACAACGCTCCTCTTTTTTTCATGTTTTTCTCCATAGCACAATGATTCAGGAGAAAGCATGGTACAAATTGTCAGGAGCGCAAGTTGCTTCAGGCGGCGTGGGTCTCATCTTCCGCATCGTTGCTATTATCGACCACCTGCGGAGACGGTAATTTGCCTGTTTTCAGAATGGTACTCAGGACATCTTTCTGTTCTGCCAGCCACAGTGAAAGAGCTTCACGTTGCTCGTCTTCCATTTTGACCGGGGAATTTGCCAGCCAGGTGTCGAGCAGATCCGCCGTATCAAGCATTTTGTCATAAGCATCGGCTTCCTTTTTGCTGGTAAACGACATCTTCTCTTCGCCCTCACGAATGACTACGTATTTAATTTCAACCGCCATTTGCAGCCTCTCATCATAACTGTAATTTTATACAGTATATTTCTTTTCAGTTGAGAAATCAACGCAAGCAATCAAGCAATAAAGACACACGCAAACGTTTTCGTTTATACTTCACGCGGAATTAATCAAGGGATATTCGTTATGACGTTATTAGGCACTGCGCTGCGTCCGGCAGCAACTCGCGTGATGTTATTAGGTTCCGGTGAACTGGGTAAAGAAGTGGCAATCGAGTGCCAGCGCCTCGGCGTAGAGGTGATTGCGGTTGATCGCTATGCCGACGCGCCAGCCATGCATGTCGCGCACCGCTCCCATGTCATTAATATGCTGGATGGTGATGCATTACGCCGCGTGGTTGAACTGGAAAAGCCGCACTATATCGTGCCGGAGATTGAAGCTATTGCCACCGATATGCTGATCCAGCTTGAAGAGGAAGGACTGAATGTTGTCCCCTGCGCGCGCGCGACGAAATTAACCATGAATCGCGAGGGCATCCGCCGTCTGGCGGCAGAAGAGCTTCATATTCCCACTTCAACGTATCGTTTTGCCGACAGCGAAAACCTTTTCCGCGAGGCGGTTACCGCCATTGGCTATCCCTGTATTGTTAAACCGGTGATGAGTTCTTCCGGCAAGGGGCAGACATTTATTCGCTCCGCCGAACAACTTGCTCAGGCGTGGGAGTACGCCCAGCAAGGCGGTCGCGCCGGAGCGGGTCGTGTGATTGTTGAAGGCGTGGTTAAGTTTGACTTCGAAATTACACTACTGACCGTCAGCGCCGTGGATGGTGTCCATTTCTGTGCGCCAGTAGGTCATCGTCAGGAAGATGGAGACTACCGTGAATCATGGCAACCGCAGCAAATGAGCCCGCTTGCCCTTGAACGTGCGCAGGAGATTGCCCGTAAAGTGGTGCTGGCGCTGGGCGGTTATGGGCTGTTTGGTGTCGAGTTGTTTGTCTGTGGTGATGAGGTGATTTTCAGTGAAGTCTCCCCTCGCCCGCATGACACCGGGATGGTGACGTTAATTTCTCAGGATCTCTCAGAGTTTGCCCTGCATGTACGCGCGTTCCTTGGACTGCCTGTTGGTGGGATCCGCCAGTATGGTCCAGCCGCTTCAGCCGTTATCCTGCCGCAACTGACCAGTCAGAATGTCACGTTTGATAATGTGCAGAATGCCGTAGGCGCAGGTCTACAGGTTAGATTATTTGGTAAGCCGGAAATTGATGGCAGCCGTCGTCTGGGTGTGGCTCTGGCGACCGCAGAGAGTGTTGATGAGGCGATTGAACGCGCGAAGCACGCCGCCGGTCAGGTGAAAGTGCAAGGTTAAATCTGTTAAAAGCAAGCGACAAAAATGCCCGATTCACAATCGGGCATTTTTAACTTTTACAGCTTAGCGCCTTCTACTGCTTCACGCGCCAGTTTAGTAATACGGTCGTAATCGCCCGCTTCCAGCGCATCCGCCGGAACCAGCCAGGAACCACCGATGCACAGTACGCTTTTCAGCGCCAGGTAATCACGGTAGTTAGCCGGAGAAATACCACCAGTCGGGCAGAAACGCACCTGGGAGAACGGACCTGCGATCGCCTGCAGGGCTTTCACGCCGCCATTAGCTTCAGCCGGGAAGAATTTGAACTCTTTCAGACCGTAGTCCATACCCAGCATCAGTTCGGAAACAGTGCTGATCCCTGGGATCAGAGGAATTGTACCTTCAGTCGCCGCTTTCAGCAGTGGCTCAGTCAGACCCGGGCTGATTGCGAACTGTGCACCCGCTTCGGTCACTTCTGCCAGTTGCTGTGGATTCAGCACCGTACCGGCACCCACAATCGCTTCAGGCACTTCTTTGGCGATAGCACGGATAGCATCAACTGCACACTCGGTACGCAGAGTCACTTCCAGAACGCGCACCCCACCAGCAACCAACGCTTTTGCCATCGGCACCGCGTGTTCCAGTTTTTTTACCACGATAACCGGTACAACCGGGCCGGTGGTCAGGATTGATTCTGCACTTGTTTTCCAGTTTTTCATCAGAGTTTTCTCTCGCCTGATTACAAATTTGTCGTCTTAAAAAGTGATACAGGTTGCGCCCTGTTCGGCACCGGACAGTTTTTCACGCAAGGCGCTGAATAATTCACGTCCTGTTCCCACGCGTGACGCGCTCAGGTCAGGAATGTGCGGTTCGCGAGCAGCCAGTTCCGCTTCGTCTACCAGCAGCGTCAGTTCGCCTGTCTGTCCATTCACACGAATGATGTCCCCGTCGCGCACTTTTGCCAGCAGCCCGCCATCGTAGGCTTCTGGTGTTACGTGGATAGCTGACGGCACTTTACCTGAAGCACCAGAGAGTCGTCCATCAGTAACTAACGCAATTTTGAAACACCGGTCCAATAATACACCAAGTGGCGGCATGAGTTTATGTAATTCTGGCATTCCGTTCGCTTTTGGCCCCTGATGACGGACAACGACCACACAATCGCGGTCCAGCAAACCCGCTTCAAAGGCCGGCATAACGTCATGCTGGCTTTCAAAAACAACCGCAGGCGCTTCAATTACCTGATTTTCTACCGGCACGGCAGAGGTCTTCATGACCGCACGCCCCAGGTTACCACTTAACACTTTTGTCCCACCATGATGAGAGAAAGGCTGCTCGAAGGAAGCTATCACATTACTGTCGAGCGATTTTTCTGCGCCTTCGCGCCAGTCCAGCTCACCGTTATTCAGCCATGGTTCGAGGGTATAACGCGAAAGGCCAAAACCCGCTACCGTGTTGACATCTTCATGCAGCAGACCCGCCTTGAGCAGTTCACGCACCAGCACCGGTACACCACCTGCCGCCTGGAAGTGGTTAATATCAGCCGGACCGTTCGGGTAGAGACGCGCCATCAGCGGTACGACATCAGAAAGATCAGAGAAGTCATCCCAGTTAATCTGAATACCCGCCGCACGCGCCATCGCCACCAGATGCATTGTGTGGTTAGTGGAGCCGCCGGTCGCCAGCAGTGCAACAATACCGTTCACCACCACTTTCTCGTCGATCATCTTACCGATCGGCATCCATTCATTACCATTGCCGGTCATGCGTGTAACCTGGCGCGCAGCGGCTGCGGTTAATGCATCACGCAACGGGGAGTCCGGATGAACAAAAGAAGAGCCCGGCAACTGCATCCCCATAAACTCCACCACCATCTGGTTGGTGTTGGCAGTACCGTAGAAAGTACATGTACCCGGCGCATGATAAGATGCAGCTTCTGACTCCAGCAGCGCCATACGATCCACTTTGCCTTCGGCATAAAGCTGGCGAATACGTACTTTTTCTTTATTTGGCAACCCGCTTGCCATTGGACCTGATGGCACAAATACCGCAGGCAGATGACCGAACGACAAAGCCGCCATCGTAAGCCCAGGGACAATCTTGTCGCACACGCCGAGAAACAGCGCGCCATCAAACATATTATGGGACAGCCCCACCGCCGCAGACATTGCAATCACTTCGCGGCTTAGCAGCGACAGTTCCATGCCGTCCTGCCCCTGGGTTACACCATCGCACATAGCCGGAACACCACCTGCAACCTGGCCGACCGCGTTGGCTTCATGCAGTGCTTTACGAATAATCTCCGGGTAGTGTTCATAAGGCTGGTGGGCAGAGAGCATGTCGTTGTAGGAGGTGATGATAGCGATATTGTTACGCAACATGCTTTTCAGAGAGGCTTTGTCTTCTGGCTGGCAGGCAGCGAAACCGTGTGCCAGGTTACCACATGCCAACTGCGAACGATGAACGGTCGAAGTTTTCGCTTGTTCGATCCGGGCGAGGTATGCAGAGCGAGTCTCGCGCGAACGTTCAATGATTCGATTTGTTACGCGTAACAATTGTGGATTCATAAAGGCTCCTGAAATTGAGTTGTCAGAGCAGGATGATTCACAACGCGTTTCATTCAGGAAAATTATGACTGAAACGCCTGTAACCGGAGCTCATAGGGCAGAAACGTTTCAGTCAGTGTAATAAAAAAAGCCTCGTGGGTGAATCCACACGAGGCTCAAAAGTGTAAAAATTACTCTACAATCTGTGCAAGATCATGTTACCGGTAAAATAACCCGTAAGGATAAGTCGAGATATTACTCAAACTCATTCCAGGAACGACCGTCACGAGTAATCATCGCCACCGAGGCAACAGGTCCCCAGGTTCCGGCCTGATACGGTTTCGGTGCATCGTTGTCCATCGCCCAGGCTTCAGTAATAGAATCCACCCATTTCCACGCTTCTTCTACTTCATCGCGACGCACAAACAATGCCTGAATACCGCGCATCGTTTCCAGCAACAGACGTTCGTAAGCATCAGCCAGATGTGTCTGATTAAAGGTTTCTGAATAGCTCAGATCCAGCTTAGTGATTTGCAGGTTATGTTTATGGTCAAGACCAGGGACTTTATTCAGTACCTGGATATCCACGCCCTCATCAGGTTGCAGACGGATGGTTAATTTGTTCTGCGGCAGATCCTGCCAGGATTCTTTAAACAGATTCAGTTCTGGCGTTTTGAAATAGACCACCACTTCAGAGCATTTAGTCGGCAGACGTTTACCGGTACGCAGGTAGAACGGTACGCCAGCCCAGCGCCAGTTATCGATGTCGACGCGGATCGCCACGAAGCTTTCCGTGTTACTGCTTTTGTTCGCGCCCTCTTCTTCCAGATAACCCGGTACTTTTTTGCCCTGCGCAAAACCTGCGGTGTACTGCCCACGCACCGTCTTTTCACGCACGTTAGAGCGATCAATGCGGCGCAGCGACTTAAGTACTTTCACTTTTTCATCCCGGATGCTATCGGCACTCAGATCAGACGGCGGAGACATCGCAATCATGCAGAGAATTTGTAGCAGGTGGTTCTGGATCATATCGCGCATCTGACCGGCTTTATCGAAATAGCCCCAGCGCCCTTCGATCCCAACCTCTTCTGCCACCGTGATCTCAACATGATCAATGGTGCGATTGTCCCAGTTGTTCACAAACAGTGAGTTAGCAAAACGCAGCGCCAGCAGGTTCAGTACCGTTTCTTTACCCAGATAGTGGTCGATACGGTAAACCTGACACTCCTCGAAGTATTCGCCTACCTGATCGTTGATTTCACGCGAGGTCGCCAGCGACGTACCCAGCGGTTTTTCCATCACCACGCGTGCCGGTTTGCCGTTCAATTTCGCCTCACCCAGCCCTTTGCAGATTGCACCAAAGGTGCCAGGAGGCATGGCAAAGTAGTTAATGGTGATACGATTTTTTTGATCCAGCATCGCACCGAGACGACTGAATGCAGCCGTATCATTGACGTCGAGATTACAAAAATCCAGACGCGCACTCAGGGTGTCCCATAAACCTTCATCAATGGTTTCTTTCATGAAAGTTTCGAGCGCCTCGCGGACAACTTTGGTATATGCCGCTTTATCCCAGTCAGCACGCCCTACGCCGATAATCCGGGTGTCTGGGTTGAGCTGACCGGCTTTTTCCAGTTGATACAGGGAAGGCAGCAATTTACGACGCGCAAGGTCGCCTTTCGCGCCGAAAATGACCAGGTCACAGGCCTGGGCTGTTTGCGTTACCGCCATGTCATTCTCCTTAAGTTAACTAACCCGGTACTTAAGCCTGGGTATAATTGTAATTTTCTTACGGTGCACTGTACTGCTTTTACGAGCTTGCGAAAACTGTAAACGCTTATCCACCCGTGCGATTACGGCAAAAGCGCGTAAAGTGCGGCAAAACTGATAAAAAAACCATCGTTTTCCTTTGGGTAAAAATCTGACACTGATCATGTTATGAAAAAAAATAACAACTTTTTTATCTGCTTTTGTCATTAACACAGCACACAGGCGTAATATCTGACAAAACTGCATTTCGATTTCTTTCAGTGTGGAAATCGTCATTACCCGTGAGTCTCTTTACATCATGAATATGCTGGAAAAAATCCAGTCTCAGCTGGAACATTTGAGCAAATCAGAACGCAAAGTTGCCGAGGTCATTCTTGTCTCGCCCGACAACGCGATCCATTCGAGTATTGCTGCGCTGGCACTGGAAGCCAATGTTAGCGAACCGACAGTCAATCGATTCTGTCGCAGCATGGACACTCGCGGTTTTCCTGATTTTAAACTGCATCTGGCGCAAAGTCTGGCTAATGGCACACCCTATGTTAATCGCAACGTCAGTGAAGATGACAGCGTTGAATCATACACAGGGAAAATATTTGAGTCGGCAATGGCTACTCTCGATCACGTCCGCCACTCGCTGGATAAGTCCGCCGTCAATCGTGCTGTTGATCTCCTCACCCAGGCGAAGAAAATTGCCTTTTTCGGGTTAGGTTCTTCTGCCGCTGTTGCTCACGATGCAATGAATAAGTTTTTTCGCTTCAATGTTCCGGTGATCTACTCGGACGATATCGTACTGCAGCGAATGAGTTGTATGAACTGTAGCGATGGAGACGTCGTTGTGTTGATTTCCCACACCGGCAGGACCAAAAATCTGGTTGAACTGGCGCAGCTGGCGCGGGAAAACGACGCAATGGTGATTGCCCTCACCTCTGCTGGTACACCACTCGCCCGGGAAGCAACGCTGGCAATTACCCTCGACGTACCGGAAGATACTGACATTTATATGCCCATGGTCTCTCGACTTGCCCAGTTGACCGTGATAGATGTGCTGGCAACAGGATTTACTTTGCGACGCGGCGCAAAATTCAGAGATAACTTGAAGCGGGTCAAGGAAGCTCTCAAGGAATCGCGTTTTGATAAGCAGTTACTTAATTTAAGTGACGATCGTTAAAACGATTGCCACTGTTCTAATCTTATACGACATCCGAATGAGATTAATTTATCGCCAAAATGGCTTTATTTCATTCGGATTTCATGTTCAAGCAACACCTTGTTGTTTCAGTCAACGGAGTATTACATGTCCAGAAGGCTTCGCAGAACCAAAATCGTTACCACGTTAGGCCCTGCTACTGATCGCGATAATAACCTTGAAAAAGTTATCGCTGCCGGCGCAAACGTTGTACGTATGAACTTTTCTCACGGCTCGCCTGAAGATCACAAAATGCGCGCGGATAAAGTTCGTGAAATTGCCGCAAAACTGGGGCGTCATGTGGCTATTCTGGGTGACCTTCAGGGGCCAAAGATTCGTGTATCTACCTTTAAAGAAGGTAAGGTATTCCTCAATATTGGGGATAAATTCCTGCTGGACGCCAACCTGGGGAAAGGTGAAGGCGATAAAGAAAAAGTCGGTATCGACTATAAAGGATTGCCTGCTGACGTCGTGCCTGGCGATATTTTGCTGCTCGACGACGGTCGCGTTCAGTTAAAAGTGCTGGAAGTCCAGGGCATGAAAGTGTTCACCGAAGTGACCGTCGGCGGCCCTCTCTCCAACAATAAAGGGATCAACAAACTCGGCGGCGGCCTGTCGGCTGAAGCACTGACCGAGAAAGATAAAGCAGATATCCAGACTGCGGCGCTGATTGGCGTGGATTACCTGGCTGTCTCCTTCCCTCGCTGCGGCGAAGATCTGAACTATGCTCGCCGTCTGGCGCGCGACGCAGGTTGTGATGCGAAAATTGTCGCCAAGGTTGAACGTGCAGAAGCCGTTTGCAGCCAGGACGCGATGGACGACATTATTCTCGCCTCTGACGTGGTGATGGTTGCACGTGGCGACCTCGGCGTAGAAATTGGCGATCCTGAACTGGTCGGCATTCAGAAAGCGTTGATTCGTCGCGCGCGTCAGCTGAACCGTGCGGTAATCACTGCGACCCAGATGATGGAGTCAATGATTACCAACCCAATGCCGACTCGTGCAGAAGTTATGGACGTGGCAAACGCCGTGCTGGATGGTACTGACGCAGTAATGTTGTCTGCAGAAACCGCTGCGGGTCAGTATCCGTCAGAAACCGTTGCAGCCATGGCGCGCGTTTGCCTGGGTGCGGAAAAAATCCCAAGCATCAACGTGTCTAAACATCGTCTGGACGTTCAGTTCGACAATGTGGAAGAAGCTATCGCCATGTCCGCGATGTATGCGGCTAACCACCTGAAAGGTGTTACCGCTATCATCACCATGACCGAATCAGGTCGTACCGCGCTGATGACTTCCCGTATCAGCTCCGGACTGCCAATTTTTGCGATGTCTCGCCATGAGCGCACCCTGAACCTGACTGCGCTTTATCGTGGTGTAACGCCGGTCTATTTTGACAGCGCGAATGATGGCGTGGTTGCTGCCAGCGAAGCGGTAAATCTGCTGCGCGATAAAGGCTACCTGATGTCTGGTGACCTGGTAATTGTCACCCAGGGCGATGTGATGAGTACCGTGGGTTCTACCAATACCACGCGTATTTTAACCGTAGAGTAAGTACATTGCCGGATACGGTGAAAACGCCTTGTCCGGCCTGCAATTCAATGATAATTCAACAGATTTGAAGCAAACTTGAACTTATCATCAGACGAAAGCCTCTCTTCGTGAGAGGCTTTTTCTATTTGATAGGATAAAGATCTTTACGTTTATAAGGCTGGATTTCGCCCGGTTTGCGAGTCTTGAGCAATTTTAAAATCCAGGTGTATTGCTCTGGTCGCGGACCAACAAAAATCTCGACTTCTTCATTCATCCGCCGCGCAATGGTATGGTCATCTGCCTCTGACAAGTCATCCATCGGCGGGCGCACCTGAATCGTCAAACGATGTGTCTTGCCGTCATAAATCGGAAACAACGGTACGACACGCGCACGACACACTTTCATCAGACGACCAATCGCGGGCAGCGTCGCTTTATAGGTTGCAAAGAAATCAACAAATTCACTGTGCTCCGGGCCATGATCCTGATCGGGCAAATAATAGCCCCAGTACCCCTGACGAACCGACTGGATGAACGGTTTTATGCCGTCATTCCTCGCATGTAGACGACCACCAAAACGACGACGCACGGTGTTCCAGACATAATCAAAAACCGGGTTGCCCTGATTATGGAACATCGCCGCCATTTTCTGCCCTTGCGAGGCCATCAGCATCGCGGGGATATCTACCGCCCAGCCGTGCGGCACCAGAAAGATCACTTTCTCGTCGTTACGCCGCATCTCTTCGATGATTTCCAGTCCCTGCCAGTCTACGCGCGGCTGAATTTTTTCCGGCCCGCGTATCGCCAGTTCTGCCATCATCGCCATCGCCTGCGGCGCTGTGGCAAACATCTCATCCACAATCGCTTCGCGTTCAGCTTCGCTACGTTCTGGAAAGCAAAGAGACAGATTGATTAACGCACGACGACGTGAGCTTTTACCCAATCGTCCGGCAAAACGTCCCAGCCGCGCCAGAATGGGATCGCGGAATTTCGGAGGAGTTAAGGCAATGCCGGCCATCGCCGCCACACCCAACCAGGCTCCCCAGTAACGCGGATGGCGAAAGGATTTATCAAACTCAGGAATGTATTCACTATTATTTTTTTTCGTTTCCATGCTTTTCCAGTTTCGGATAAGGCAAATATCAATCTGCTGATAGTGTAGCGGCGCAACTTGCCCCGCACCAAATAAAAAAGCCGGTACTGACTGCGTACCGGCTGCGAATGGGTGTTAATTAATCAAACTGTAGCTGCGGCACAATCTCTTTGGCCTGCGCCAGGAACTCACTGCGATCGGAGCCAGTCAGCCCTTCGGTACGCGGCAGTTTCGCCGTCAGCGGGTTTACGGCCTGCTGGTTGATCCATACTTCATAGTGCAAATGCGGCCCGGTTGAACGCCCGGTATTACCAGAAAGCGCGATACGATCGCCACGTTTTACCTTCTGCCCCGGTTTCACCAGAATCTTGCGCAGGTGCATATAACGCGTGGTATAGGTGCGGCCATGACGGATCGCAACATAATAACCTGCGGCGCCACTGCGTTTGGCTACAACCACTTCACCGTCGCCCACCGAAAGTACCGGCGTACCCTGTGGCATCGCGAAATCAACGCCCCTGTGCGGCGCAACGCGGCCTGTTACCGGGTTCAGACGACGCGGGTTAAAGTTAGACGAGATACGGAACTGCTTCGCCGTCGGGAATCGCAAGAATCCTTTCGCCAGACCAGTACCGTTACGATCATAGAACTTGCCATCTTCGGCACGGATAGCGTAGTAATCTTTACCTTCAGAACGCAAACGTACGCCCAGTAACTGGCTTTGTTCACGTTTGCCATCAAGCATTTCACGTGACATTAATACCGCAAATTCATCGCCTTTTTTAACCTTCCGAAAGTCCATCTGCCACTGTAACGCTTTAATCACTGCGCTCACTTCAGCACTGGTTAAACCAGCACTTCTGGCGCTGGCAACAAAGCTCGACCCTACAGTGCCTTTCAGTAGATTATTAACCCACTCCCCTTGCTGCATTTCGCTGGTCATTTTAAAACCGTTTGCTGCAGTGCGGTCATAGGTACGCGTTTCCCGACGAGAAACTTCCCAGGTCAGACGTTTTAAATCGCCCTCTGCGGTTAATGTCCAGGTGAGTTGTTGACCAATTTTCAGGTTACGCAGATCTTTATCCGCAGCAGCCAGTTGGGTGATATCACCCATATCAATACCATATTGATTGAGGATGCTACTTAGCGTATCGCCTGTGGAAACAACATATTCATGCACACCCGCTTCTCCGGCGATCTTGTCGTCCAGTTCATCTTGCGGAATGGCTTCATCTTCTTGTGCGGCTTGATCAATCGGTTCACTGGCTTCAGGTAAAAGTGAACGGATTTCGTTTTGTTCCAGCTCAATAGTTTTGACAATTGGCGTGGCGTCGCGGTGGTAAACATAGGGCCGCCAGACAGCGACGGCCAGAGTAAGAACGGTGAGCGACCCCAACATAACGCGGTGTGGTCGCGGTAAATTATTAAACGCCAGGGCGACAGAGCGGGCTATCTGTTGCACGTAATCACTTCCTCATTAATCTCCTTTCAGGCAGCTCGCGTACTGGTTGGCTAATTGATTCAGAAATTCTGAATAGCTTGTTTTACCCAGTTTGACATTCGTCCCAAGGGGATCCAACGTTCCCATACGAACGGATGTCCCTCGTGCGACGCTTTCAACGACCGCTGGCCTGAACTGTGGTTCAGCAAAAACGCAGGTTGCTTTTTGCTCAACCAACTGTGTTCTTATTTCATGTAAACGCTGCGCGCCCGGTTGAATCTCTGGGTTAACGGTAAAATGACCAAGCGGTGTCAGTCCGAATTGTTTTTCGAAGTAGCCGTAAGCATCATGAAAAACGAAATAACCTTTTCCCTTGAGCGGCGCGAGCTCATTACCAACCTGTTTATCGATTGCAACTAATTGTGCCTCAAAATCCTTCAGGTTGGCGTCAAGTTTGGCTCGACTTTGCGGCATAAGTTCCACTAATTTTTCATGGATTGCAACCGCTGTAGCCCGCGCTATCTCTGGGGAGAGCCAAAGATGCATGTTGAAATCGCCGTGATGGTGATCTTCGTCACTTTTTTCCGCGTGGTTATGATCATCATCATCGCCGTGAATACTTTTCATCAGCATCGGTTTCACATCATCTAGCTGCGCAATCGTTACCTGTTTCGCCTCAGGTAATTTGCTCACCGGCTTTTGCATAAACGCTTCCATCTCCGGGCCAACCCAGACGACTAAGTCCGCGTTCTGTAAGCGTTTTACATCCGATGGACGCAGTGAATAATCGTGTTCAGAAGCACCATCAGGCAGTAATACTTCAGTCTCTGTTACCCCATCAGCAATGGCGGAAGCGATGAATCCAATAGGTTTAAGCGAAGCAACAACGGCGGCATCTGCCGCCTGTGTTGCACCACCCCAGAGAGCGGCGGATAATGCTGCGAAAAGAAGCGTTTTTTTATGTAACATAATGCGACCAATCATCGTAATGAATACAAGAAGTGTGATATTATAACATTTCATGACTACTGCAAGACTAAAATTAACATGACAAGTCTGGTTTCCCTGGAAAATGTCTCGGTTTCTTTTGGCCAACGCCGCGTCCTCTCTGATGTGTCGCTGGAACTTAAACCTGGAAAAATTTTGACCTTACTTGGGCCGAACGGCGCAGGTAAGTCGACGCTGGTGCGGGTTGTGCTCGGGCTGGTAACACCAGATGAAGGTGTTATCAAGCGCCACGGAAAACTGCGTATCGGCTACGTGCCGCAAAAGCTCTATCTCGACACCACGTTGCCACTGACCGTAAACCGTTTTTTACGCTTACGCCCCGGTACATATAAAGAAGACATTCTGCCCGCACTGAAACGCGTTCAGGCCGGGCATCTGATTGACGCGCCAATGCAAAAGCTCTCTGGCGGCGAAACGCAGCGTGTACTGCTGGCGCGCGCGTTGTTAAATCAACCGCAATTATTAGTGCTGGATGAACCCACTCAAGGCGTGGATGTAAATGGTCAGGTTGCGTTGTACGACCTGATTGATCAACTGCGTCGCGAACTGGATTGTGGCGTATTAATGGTTTCTCACGATCTGCATCTGGTGATGGCAAAAACCGATGAAGTACTTTGCCTCAATCACCACATCTGTTGTTCCGGCACACCGGAAGTCGTTTCCCTGCATCCAGAATTTATTTCGATGTTTGGACCTCGCGGTGCTGAGCAGCTGGGTATATATCGCCATCATCATAATCACCGCCATGATTTACAGGGGCGGATTATTCTGCGTCGGGGAAATGATCGCTCATGATTGAATTATTATTTCCTGGTTGGTTAGCCGGGATCATGCTGGCCTGTGCTGCAGGTCCGCTGGGTTCGTTTGTTGTCTGGCGCCGTATGTCTTATTTCGGCGACACGCTGGCGCATGCATCTTTACTTGGCGTCGCGTTTGGCCTGCTACTGGATGTGAATCCTTTCTATGCAGTGATTGCGGTTACGCTGCTGCTGGCGGGCGGTCTGGTATGGCTGGAAAAGCGCCCACAACTGGCGATCGATACATTATTGGGAATTATGGCGCACAGTGCTTTGTCGCTGGGTCTGGTCGTCGTCAGCCTGATGTCTAACATTCGCGTTGACTTGATGGCATATCTGTTCGGTGATTTGCTGGCAGTGACGCCGGAAGATCTTATCTCCATTGCGATTGGCGTGGTCATCGTGCTGGCAATTCTGTTCTGGCAATGGCGCAATTTACTGTCGATGACGATTAGCCCGGATCTGGCGTTTGTTGATGGCGTGAAATTACAGCGCGTAAAATTATTGTTGATGCTGGTGACGGCATTGACGATTGGCGTGGCAATGAAATTTGTCGGCGCGTTGATTATTACCTCGCTGCTGATTATTCCTGCGGCTACTGCACGTCGTTTTGCCCGCACGCCGGAGCAGATGGCTGGTGTCGCTGTTTTGGTGGGGATGATTGCCGTAACTGGTGGTTTAACCTTTTCCGCGTTTTACGATACGCCAGCAGGCCCGTCGGTGGTGCTGTGTGCGGCGCTGTTGTTTATTATCAGTATGATGAAAAAGCAAGCCAACTAAATTGCGACTGGCACTATACAGTGCCAGTTTCATCGACCAGGTCACCGCATTACGAGTATCACCAAAAAACCATTCTGTAAGAACGAGCGACCAGAGAATGTTTATATGGTCTGCATAAAATCCATGTCCGCATTCGACAAATTATACGACGATATTAAGAATTTTCCTTTGCAGTTATTTCTCCACGAAAAAGCGAAACCAGATCCACTAACCCGCGAAAAATATCATCGTTCTCTCGAAAAAACGTGAGTGAGCAGATAAGCAGTCTCTGGAAACTGGCAATAAATACAGGAATGTAGCACCGAGAAATAGGAGTATCAGTATAAGTTCGTAAGGCGTATGAATTGCAGCACATTTGCTCGCCGGGCATTAAGTGCAGGAGTAAATCCAATCTTCATTACTGCACAGAGGGGCATTTTTCTGTTCGCATTGGGGGCAAATAATAATGACAATCCCCTGGCAATTCTGGATGTAAATTTCAGTTCTGATGCACCAACAGTGCCCCGTTCAAAACGAGAAAGTAACCCCTTCTGTTTCAACTACTCACTGCGCCCAGTCCGGTTTATTGAGTATATGATCCTGCCAGTCGATCACTTCTGATTCTTTCACCGCAATATGACGTACAGAGATTCGCTCACCGTGCATTGCCGCTTTCGAACCAGTCATCAGCGGATGCCACTCTGGCAATGTCTTCCCTTCCGCCAGCAACCGATAAGCACAGGTCATCGGTAGCCATTCGAATGTTGGCAGGTTTTCGCGGGTTAATTTAATGCAGTCGGGTTCAAACTCGAAGCGGCGTTCGTAGTTCCGACATTGACAGGTTTTAATATTAAGCTGACGGCAAGCGACGTTAGTGAAGTAGATTTCGTCGGTGTCTTCATCCATCAGTTTATGCAGGCAGCACTGACCACAACCATCACACAACGACTCCCATTCTGCATCGCTCATTTCATCAAGGGTTTTACTTTGCCAGAAAGGTATATCGCTCATCAGGTGTTCCGCCATTACGTTAAAACGCACCTTATAACCAGTCTGGCACAGCGATGCAAGTTTTGCCGCCTCATTCAGGCGGCAAAAAAGTATTACAAAACGCGAGTTGTCAAAGAATGACCATCGAAAGTAACAGTCAGTTCATCGCCACTGTGTAGCGGGCCGACACCATCAGGCGTGCCTGTTAACACAACGTCACCGGCCTTGAGGGTAAAAAACTTGCTCATATAAGCAATCAGCGGAACGATTTTATGGATCATGTCCGCAGTCGTACCTTGTTGGCGTTGTTCGCCGTTTACGCTCAGCCCCAGCGATATATTTTGCGGATCGCCAGTGAACTCTGCGGCGGGAATAAACCCGGAAAGTGGACAAGAGTTATCAAACGCTTTGGCCTTTTCCCACGGCTGCCCGGCTTTCTTCATTTTTGCCTGAATATCACGTAATGTCAGATCGAGCGCCACGCCGTAACCCACAATAGCTTTTCGCACATGCTCTTCCGTGGCCTGACGTAGCGTCGCCCCAATCAACACTGCCAGTTCCACTTCATGATGAACCGCACCGAAATCTGAGGGGATAGCCAATGGCTGGCGCAGATCGCACAGTGCCGTTTCAGGTTTAATGAACAACACGGGCTCTTCAGGCACTTCACTCCCCATCTCTTTAATATGCCTGGCATAATTACTGCCAACACAAACTACTTTACTCACCGGATAATCCAGCAGCGCACCTTGCCAGTTGTGATGTTGATACATAACGCTCCTCTCACTTCATCGTGGATCTTAAAACCCGCTCCGACAAATATGATGACACCGCCGGATATTGGTTATTTTTTAGTGCTGTCTGTATTTTTCGCCATCACAGAAAGATGTTGCTTCAGCAAATCCTCAGGAGGTGGTGGCAATTGAAGATAATAGCCATGCTCAGCTAAGGCCTGTTTAACTTTCTCAATATCGGCATTTACCAGTTTCTTTCTCCCGTCCAATGGAAGAATCATCGCAAGTTGCGGTTGACCAAAACCTTTCATCAGCTCCTCTGGAACACGTGAAAAGTCGTCTTTTTTTTCAACATATAAATAGGTCTGGTCACGTTTACTACTTCGATAGATCACACAAAACATAATTTTACTCTGAATAAATGGGGGGGTGACTTGCCTCAATATAATCCAGACTATAACATGCCTTATAGTCTTCGTAATATCATCGCACGCTGATGATGATGGTAATTAGCTAATTGAGTAAGGCCAGGATGTCAAACACGCCAATCGAGCTTAAAGGTAGCAGCTTCACCTTATCTGTGGTTCATCTGCATGAGGCAGAACCTAAGGTTATTCATCAGGCGCTGGAAGACAAAATCGCTCAGGCTCCGGCATTTTTAAATCATGCTCCCATCGTACTCAATGTCAGTGGCCTCGAAGAACAGGTCAACTGGCCAGCAATGCACAAAGCTATCTCAGCAACAGGCTTGCGGATCATTGGTGTCAGTGGCTGCAAAAATGCGAAGCTGAAAGCTGAAATCGAAAAGATGGGGTTACCAATCCTGACTGAAGGAAAGGAAAAAGCGCCACGTCCAGCACCGACTCCCCAGGTTCCTGCGAAAAATACAACACCGGACACAAAAACACGCTTAATAGATACCCCTGTACGTTCCGGTCAGCGCATTTATGCGCCACAATGTGATCTGATTGTTACAAGCCATGTTAGCGCAGGGGCAGAATTGATCGCAGATGGTAACATTCATGTCTATGGCATGATGCGCGGTCGTGCGCTAGCCGGGGCAAGTGGTGATCGGGAAGCACAAATATTTTGTACGAGTCTGATGGCAGAACTGGTCTCTATCGCTGGTGAATACTGGCTGAGCGATAAAATCCCAGCAGAATTTTATGGCAAAGCGGCACGACTGCAATTAGTCGAAAACGCTTTGACCGTTCAATCGTTAAATTGATCCCTTTTTAACAAGGAATTTTTATGGCACGCATTATTGTTGTTACTTCGGGGAAAGGGGGCGTTGGAAAGACAACCTCCAGCGCGGCCATCGCCACTGGTTTGGCCCAGAAGGGAAAGAAAACTGTCGTGATCGATTTTGATATCGGCTTGCGTAATCTCGACCTGATTATGGGTTGCGAGCGCCGGGTCGTTTACGATTTCGTCAACGTCATTCAGGGCGATGCAACGCTAAATCAGGCGTTAATTAAGGATAAGCGTACTGATAACCTCTATATTCTCCCGGCATCGCAAACTCGCGATAAAGACGCCCTCACCCGCGAAGGGGTGGCCAAAGTTCTTGATGACCTGAAAGCGATGGACTTTGAGTTTATCGTTTGTGACTCACCGGCGGGTATTGAAACCGGTGCATTAATGGCTCTTTATTTCGCTGATGAGGCCATTATTACCACCAACCCGGAAGTCTCATCAGTTCGTGACTCTGACCGTATTTTAGGTATTCTGGCGTCGAAATCACGTCGCGCAGAAAACGGCGAAGAACCCATTAAAGAGCACCTGCTGTTAACGCGCTATAACCCTGGTCGCGTGCACAAAGGAGACATGTTGAGCATGGAAGACGTGCTGGAGATCCTGCGCATCAAGCTCGTCGGCGTGATCCCAGAGGATCAATCAGTATTGCGCGCCTCTAACCAGGGGGAACCGGTTATTCTCGATATCAACGCCGATGCGGGTAAAGCCTACGCTGATACCGTAGAACGTCTGTTGGGAGAAGAACGTCCTTTCCGCTTCATTGAAGAAGAGAAGAAAGGCTTCCTCAAACGCTTGTTCGGAGGATAAGTTATGGCATTACTCGATTTCTTTCTCTCACGGAAGAAAAACACGGCCAACATTGCAAAAGAACGGTTGCAAATTATTGTTGCTGAACGCCGTCGCAGCGATGCAGAACCACACTATCTGCCCCAGTTGCGTAAAGATATTCTTGAGGTCATTTGTAAATACGTACAAATCGATCCCGAGATGGTGACCGTACAGCTTGAGCAAAAAGATGGTGATATTTCCATTCTTGAGTTGAACGTAACCCTGCCGGAAGCAGAAGAGCTGAAATAAGCTGTATTAGCTCAGGTCCGATCTGACAGTTACCGGTTATTTATACAGGTATCTGTCAGATTACACCCTGGTTAAATTTTTCTCTTCCCCGGTTCGCTATTAAGTAATGTTGTCATCGGCGTCCAGGCACAGCCCCCTTCCCTCTGTTGAGTTCGCTCATTTGGTAGCTGCGTTG
The DNA here is from genome assembly GCF_003046645.1 of Escherichia sp. MOD1-EC6475. Lineage (NCBI taxonomy): Bacteria > Pseudomonadati > Pseudomonadota > Gammaproteobacteria > Enterobacterales > Enterobacteriaceae > Escherichia > Escherichia sp. MOD1-EC6475. The sequence goes on from NZ_PZKQ01000025.1 coordinate 77,889, forward strand.
TTAGTACAGGAAATGGAAATTACCTCCTGTTTTGTATAAACGGTAACACTCCCCCTTCAAGCTCCAGCGTCAAATTAAGTCGCACTAATTCACATTATCGCCACCACAATAAAATCACTGACATTACGTTTTCTGATAAATATTGTTCACATATAAATTACACAATAATATTGATGTTTCAGATTGCCTTACCTTTGCAATGCAATGTTAACATTTGATGACATTTCTTGAATAAAATATTCAAAATCAATGAGTTAATTCTTATTTAAGATTATTCCCATTCAAGCAAAAAACATAACTCTTATTATACAAACCGCGCTCATTTTGAATGATCTGAATAATATCGAGCGTTCTTTAGTTAAGCTGCTCTTAATTGAAGACGAAATTATTGTGTGTGCAACTTACTTAATACCGGACATCTAAATTGAAGAAAAAAACACTCGCCTTCGGGCTCATCTCAATATTACTCTGCTCCACGCCAGCCATGGCGGATATGAATCGCACCACTAAAGGCGCATTGTTAGGCGCAGGCGTAGGCTTACTGACTGGCAATGGTGTAAATGGCGTACTGAAAGGTGCTGCTGTAGGTGCAGGTGTTGGCGCAGTAACTGAAAAAGGTCGCGATGGTAAAAATGCCCGTAAAGGCGCAAAAGTAGGCGCGGCCGTTGGCGCAGTTACAGGCGTCCTGACCGGCAATGGTCTGGAAGGCGCGATTAAAGGTGCTGTGATTGGTGGTACAGGTGGTGCCATTCTGGGTAAAATGAAATAAGGTATGACGATGAAAAAATTTGCTTTACTGGCTGGACTGTTTGTTTTCGCACCAATGACCTGGGCGCAGGATTATAATATTAAGAACGGCCTGCCGGCAGAAACCTACATTACTTGCGCAGAAGCCAACGAAATGGCAAAAACTGACAGCGCACAGGTTGCAGATATCGTCGCGGTAATGGGTAATGCCAGCGTTACTAGCCGTGATTTAAAAATTGAGCAATCTCCAGAACTGAGTGCCAAAGTGGTAGAAAAACTGAATCAGGTTTGTGCTAAAGATCCGCAAATGCTGTTAATTACCGCAATTGATGACACCATGCGTGCCATCGGCAAAAAATAATAGTTAATGTAGTACCGCGTCGATTTATTCGACGCGGTATATTTTTAGCGGATGGATATGCTTATAAACAAAAATGAAGTGTTAGTATTTGGCTTTGGTTTATTCCGTCAGTTTTCACTGTATCAAAAACTATTTTACTGCAATCATATCCGTATACACACTCCTCACCGCAGAGTAATTTCCCCAAAACTAAACCTGACCAGTTTTTCCAGTTTCAAAGATTAATCATCTTACTGATTGGATTTATAAGCATTTCTGATCAAATATCTGTCAGCCCAAATTGTCAAAACGTATTGAAAAGAAGGGTTAATGCTGATCCCTTTGGCTTACCAGCTTCTCTCTTAACCGGTTAAGCAAATTGATTACCAACCAAACCAGTGCATTGATTAAATTTATGGTAACAAGCACTTCTCCTAGCCAGATGCTGGGTTTGGCGACCAGGATAATCAGGATGGAGATCAGCATAAACGCAATGGAAAAGATGATATACAAAGAGAAATAATCCAGGCTATTACTTTTGTTCATGCTACTTACGGTGATCCTGACAAAATCTTCAGACAATTATAGCAAACAAAATAATGAACAATAGTAACAAGAAGCAACGAGCTAATTACCTGTCTACAATTGCACCATTTCATCGCCTTGCTGATTAATTTTCAGCCAAATATCATCATGCTATGTCAATTAGTGCAATATTCACTCAACAACCACTTTCACCTTCGGTTTTGAGAGAATAATTTTGACAAGTTCAATATACGTCACCGGTTTATAGAAATAGTACCCTTGCTGGAACGTAATATTATTCTGGTTCAAATAGTCGAGCTGCTCCTTCGTCTCGACGCCTTCGGCGACAATACTGATAGAAAGTTTGCGCGCCAGATCCAGCACACAGTCCAGAATCCGGGTGGAATCAGGATCTGCATTGACCCGACCGACGAAACTGTGATCAATCTTAATATAATCGATGTGCAGATCATGGAGATAAGAAAGCCCTGAGTAGCCCGTACCAAAATCATCCAGCGCGATAACAAAACCATTTTCATGCAGAATGTTCAATCGCTGAACCAAATTTTCATCAACATGCAACGCTTCACGCTCGGTAACTTCAAGAACGAGATTCAAATCATGGCGAGTGAAGCTGTCGCGGTATGTCAGACATTCTTCAACAAATGTCGGCGAAATAATATGCGAGGCGCTAAAATTGATCCCAACATGAAATCCTTCCGGCAGTTTACTGGCGATCGCGTTCATTTGTGTGGAGACCTGACTCATCAAACTTTGAGTGAGCGGAACTATCAACCCTGATTTTTCAGCAAGTGGAATAAACGCTGCAGGTGAAATATATCCTCCACGTGGGTGTTTCCATCGGGCAAGGACTTCTACGCCGCGTAACGTCCCTTCCCGACCATTAACTACCGGTTGGTAAAAAGGCACAATCTCACCATTACTTATCGCCCTACGCAGAATCTCTTCAGGTGTGTCTGTTTTATTGAAATATTTATCAAGTAAAAAGGCAGCGGAACAGGATATTAACAAGCTGAATATCAAAATACCCAAGCCTTTGTCGATCATTCTGGTAAAGCTAAATAGTGGCGGCTGGTTATAGATAATACTGAAATGATATTCAGTGGAGTTAACCCGTCCAGAAAGTTGATGTCTGCCATTGAGAGTTGTCACATCTCCCGACGGCCCAATAATATTATCCCCCACGCGCAAACTATATTTCACCCCCTTCAACGGCACATGGAGCGCCCCACGGATATGCTGGTCGCTAATAGTCACCAGAATACGCGTCTCAGCGAACTGAATCTGATAGAGCAGAATGGGTAATCTATTTACAGTGTCAAGCGCCGGAGCCAACAGCAAATTACTGTCAGGTATCACAGGAATACGAGATAGCAGTACTCGATTACCCGGCAGCGATGTACACCAGACTGCACCTTGTTTGAGAATGATGATCGTCCGCAGATGGGGTTTCAGCGCGGCTTCTGTACCTAGCTGATATTGTTCATCCAGATCGCACCTCTTCCCTGCAATTTCCATTGCCGTTTGAGTCGCCTGTGACGCTTCCTCAAGAATATGATTAATGTTGTTGGCGGCGTACCTCGCCCCTGCAAGACTCTCTGCTTTTGCGGAATACCAGAGCTGAATATTCAAAATAGAGACGCCAGTAATAAACAGGCACACCGCAACGAGGATGGGGATAAGTGTATTGCGCATTCGCGTGTCCCAGGGCCATTATTCTCTGTTCATTCGCTCAATCTGGCGTCTACAGAGAGCATGGTAGAGAGAATCAGAAATATCCACGTTCTTGATGAAATTTTACCCCACTATGCCGCAATACCTTCAATGTTGGATAAAAATCTCAAGTACGCGTTAATTGATTGCCCCTAAGGCAAAGAAGACGTATTGAGCAACAAACCAGAACAAGAATATTGGGTAGGCAACGTTCTCTGTGTACTCATCCTTTAATACTTAACTATATCAATGAGTAAGGATATGCTGAACTGGTACAACGTCGATGGGGACAGTAAAGGTGATACCGAGGTAAGGCAGTGTAAATTGTTACTCTACGCGACCCAGCTTTTTCTTCAATCGCACACGGCACCTGCTCATAACAGACTGTATCCATCAATAGCGGCATCCAAAATCAGATCCATTACATACAGCAATGTCACTGGAATGAATGTAAAAAACCGAGAACAGTGATATAAGTTGTACAAGTCAAAAAGTGGATTTTTTACATTCCTGAAAACCAGAGAAATAACTTTTTCTGATAACATCTATAACCAGTTAGAATTAGAAAGAGCGCGATAGATTCTTATTTAGCAAGTCAGGCTATAGAAACCATATAATGCGAACTCTGGTTACGTAAGATATTTTCTTTTCACAACCCCATGTTACAAATTGTAAAGATTAACTCTTCCTGGTTGCATTCAACTTGTCTGGTCATATCTAAATAGATATGTAAAATTGATAACGGCTGGTAATCATTCAATACTCGCACTATAGAAAGTTCGCCAGCCTGCCGCAGGCACGCGCCTTTATACGTCGTGTCTGCGGTTTTGTTGTGATATTTATATAGAAGTACTGGTGAATTATGAGCAATCTGAATCCATGCATGGCGTGTGGTGCCTGTTGTGCATTTTTCCGCGTCTCTTTTTACTGGGCCGAAGCTGATGATGCAGGCGGAACCATACCGGCTCATCTTACTGAGCAGATATCCCCTTACCACCGATGTATGCGCGGTACTAACCAGAAGAACCCACGCTGTATTGCCCTGGCAGGAACGCCTGGAAAAAACGCCTGCTGCACAATATATAAAAACCGCTCATCCACATGTAGAGAATTCGCCATGTCAGGCGAGCATGGTGAAATTAATGAGGCATGTAATCGCGCCCGAGTTAAATATGGACTACCTCCAATTTAAATTTAATTAGCCCCGTACGATCGTCATCCTCAACAATATATCCAGGTAGCAAAACCAAATATGCCGCGACATTTCTGTCGCGGTCAAACCATTAATAATAAACACAGAAGAAAACCAAAATAAATTATAAAACAGCTCATCAATAATTATTAAGCATTGATAAAATTAAAGTACATCTGTAACATTATCATATTTTATTTTTCATAGACGATTTTTTCCGTGTTATGCTATAATATGGCGAATAAACACAGGTTATCAACTTGTCAGTAATGTAAATAAATTTCGAGGAGATCATTCCAGTGGGACGTAAATGGGCCAATATTGTTGCTAAAAAAACGGCTAAAGACGGTGCAACGTCTAAAATATATGCAAAATTCGGTGTGGAAATCTATGCTGCCGCTAAACAAGGTGAACCAGACCCAGAATTAAACACATCTTTAAAATTCGTTATTGAACGTGCGAAGCAGGCACAAGTTCCAAAACACGTTATTGATAAAGCCATTGATAAAGCCAAAGGTGGCGGAGATGAAACGTTCGTACAAGGACGTTATGAAGGCTTTGGACCAAATGGTTCAATGATTATCGCTGAAACGTTGACTTCAAATGTTAATCGTACAATTGCTAATATTCGCACAATTTTCAATAAAAAAGGCGGAAATATTGGAGCAGCAGGTTCTGTCAGCTATATGTTTGACAATACTGGTGTGATTGTATTTAAAGGAACAAATCCTGACCATATTTTTGAAATCTTGCTCGATGCCGAAGTAGATGTTCGTGATGTGACTGAAGAAGAAGGAAGCATCGTTATTTATACTGAACCTACAGATCTTCACAAAGGAATTGCTGCTCTAAAAGCTGCCGGTATTACTGAGTTTTCAACAACAGAATTAGAATTGATTGCTCAATCAGAAGTTGAACTTTCACCAGAAGATTTAGAAATCTTTGAAGGGCTTGTTGATGCCCTCGAAGATGATGATGATGTCCAAAAAGTTTATCATAACGTTGCTAATCTCTAATTATAAATAAACCACCGCCTCCCCAAGTGGTGGTTTAGGGATAACAATTTAAGAAATCTGCCTTTATGGTAGATTTCTTAATCTTATAATTTTGTTATACAAATATCATATTCAGCCCAATATATTATTATAACTCTTGGTATGCAGGCTGGCACGCCAGATTATTGCAATTAATTTCGAGCGGTGTCCACTTAATGCAGCATTAGCTCACCCAATTGCCCATCAATACTACGCTCACGCATCCCACCATCTCAAAACATGCAAATTCTTGCAAGCCATTGCGAGGTCATATGAACCTCAGTTTTATCCCGCCTTTGTATTACTGCATATCCAATAAGAAGATAACCGTGATGCCTAACGGCGCAGAAGTCTTTTTTTCTCGCGACTTTCCTACCCTATACTCTGCATACATACCTGTCTGCCATAACTGAAGTGAATGTCCGTTATGGCAGACAGCGAGTCACATTATCTGAACAAAAGCGTCACCGGAAATGTCGGGACAGCGCATACTAAAAAATGTATAACGTTTCTTTTCATCGACGATTAAGAAGAGCTTTTAATGGTGGCGGTTGAGGAAATAAAAATGAAGTATCCAGGTGCAAATGCCTGGCAAATAGGTGACAGCCCGGAACTGGCTAGCGAGCTTGCGGATCTAATCAAAAAAGGGATCAAAACGGCCACCTGCGGATCTTTTGCCTCTTACCTGCAGGAAGAATCGGCTCCGAGGATTGGGTGTTTTAACATTATCCTTGATGGTCAGAATGTTCCGGTCTGTGTGATCAGACTGATTTCAATGCGCCTGGTTCGTTTTTGTGATGTGAATGAGGCGTTCGCCCGCAAAGAAGGTGAAGGCGATTTAAGCCTTGAATACTGGCAGAAAGAGCATCAGCGATTTTTCACCCTGGAGGGCCATTTTTCTGAAGAGATGGAGCTGATCGCAGAAGAATTTGAAGTTGTTGAGATTCTATAAGATGAGACAAACGAGCTGCCGTTATATCAATTGGCATTCGTAACAATGTCCGCACCTGACACACGGCGGACAGGATAGTTATCAGTCGGATCGCTTTTCGCTGTGAGTTGTAGTGGCCAACAAAAACTAGCAACGCCCCCCTTTATTAAGGATAGCGTTGCATTGACCCGTTGAACTCACAACCAGAAGCAGGCGTTAACAATTTACGCAGGGTAATGTAGTCGCCTGGCCACCCGAAAGTATTTACTCATGCCGTTCACGAACTATGTAGCAGATATCTGATATATACCGTGTCAGTCAAGAAGGATGAGCAAAATGACTGGCCAGAAAAAATCCTACTGGAACTGCATAGTTCCCGAACTAGCCATGATAGATTTCCCCGCTTCCCTATATTTTATGCAGTTTCCTGTCATCAATTCTCGCCTGGAAAGGTTAGGAAAATATTCTTGCCAACTGCCCGGAACCAGTTGCTGGCTATCAAGACAAAAGGGAACAACCCAGACCTTCAATGAATTCGAGTAGTGGAAGGGAGGTAATGAGTGATTAAAAGATAAATGTTTTGGATAAATTAACATCATATGTCCCTCCCCATTTTGGTACTTATGCCCATATGCAAACATCTGATAAAGATCGGACTGAGCGATGTTATATTTTTTATCTGTCTGCCACGCTGACTGATCAATGAGCTTCCATTTCGTATCCAGAGTTTGAACACCATTTGACGTGCTCAGCAAAAGATCTGGTTTAAGCCGAAACATAGCTTGTGGCTTATCACTATTACCTACCGTATGTTCAAGCAGATATTGAGAACTGGCTTGTGATACAAGTTGGCTTCCTTTGCGTATATGCGATCTGAGTGAAACTTCAACGTATTTTTCGAATAGCTGTTCCATCGGGAACAGGAGCGATATACCTTTGTGATTGCCTTGCTGAAAATTCGGGTTCATTTTCTCAAGGATTAACTCACACCAAGGGCGTACGTCATTATAGACCTGCATCAGTTTGCTATTATTCCAATGACGTAGTTCGCAATGCGGCTTTGTCTGTAAAGGAATTTCAGCTATACGATGTGAAAGCTCATTCGCCAGTCGCCAGTTTTCAGTGTTCCTGCAAGTTGCCAACACATAGTTGAGTGCGGTTTTCAGCAGGCGATTTTCCAGACGGTCCGGCGAATAAACATCATGGCTGATATGGAATAGATACTGACGTGCCGGAGATTGCAGTTGCTGGCGCTGGATTTGTAATTGGCCACGTATAAAGCGGCTTTCTTCATCTACTCGACGATAGTCAAAACGCAAACCTTTGGTAACCAACAACTGCAACTCAAATAGAAACTGGCTAAAAATCCATTCGTGCAAAGGGACATTCATCCGCATCAGTTCAGCTGGGCCAGTCACCCGTGGTCGAATCTTTAAAGCGGCTAAGAGCATGCGCTGTAAGACTCTGCGTGTTTGCAGAGGGTTATCATGCCCAAGGCTTGCCTTGGGTAAAATTTCTATACCTTCGCCATCCGGACTTTGCAGGTATCCGACATAACTGCCTAATTTTAGTGCGCGATAACCATCAGACAGTAACAATGGTTCTTCGCCTTTCCAGCCTGAGGCCAGTTCCTGCAACCATTCCAATGTCGCAGGTTTTATTACTGCGCAGTCCAGAGATGATGTTGCGCTTTCATTCGTGGTCAAACGGGCATACTCACGCACTTGTTTCATCAATTGGTAACCCCTCCTTTGGAAATAATTCCCTGGTAAGCTGCGGCCTTCTGGAATGCACAGTCATTAATCCGGTATCTGCGATCGTTTAATTGACTTGCAATGGATTCGGGAAACAAACCTTCAATGGCGCATTCAATATTGCCTGTCTGGATAAATCTATTTTCAGGTGCTTTCTCGCTATCATTCAACACCCAACCAATGCGTTCCCAGTCTGCAAAAAAATACTCTTGCAGTAGCGGAATGATTCGTTTCTCAAAAATATCGGCTATCAGTTTGCGCTTTTCATCCTCAGTTGTGACAGTCTTCAGTGGCCAGAAGTATGCGTGCCCCAGGGTATGATCACGATCGAGTAAAACTTCTATGCGTTGATTCATTACTGTCAGCAATTCATCGACATTAACCCCAAATACTGAGATACCAGACAGTAAACCGGGCTGTGGCATGAGCTCTATAAATTCAAAGCGGCGGCGTAGTGCCAGATCAAGCTGGGCTAATGATTTATCTGCCGTATTCATGGTGCCAATGACATACAGGTTGTCAGAAACAGAAAATGATTCTTTAGAATAAGGCAGAATGACAGAACGCTCATCAGAGCCTCCCAATCGCTTATCCGGCTCCAGCAATGTAATCAATTCTCCAAAAATACGGGAAATATTGCCGCGATTAATCTCATCAATAATCAGAATATAATTCTGGCGTTCTCTGACGTTGCTTGCTTCATGAAATGAAGCCGGCAGGGGAATGTGTTGTTTATCTAACTCAGCAATCAAAGTATGCCAGCTGATCCGATAGAGTGGATACAATGTCTGCTGAACCATTTTTGTACTGCCATTAAGTGCAAGGATGTTCAGTTCAATATCCTTTAACACCCAATTTACCTTGCGAACATGCGCGTACTCATCCGACTTTTCAGAGACTTCATCAAATGAATAGTCGGAAGTGACAATTCCAACTGCCTGAACGGTTTCCGCATTTTTCAGGCACAACAGAACATCCCCAACCTTTACATCATGTGAAAAAGCGTTAAGGGCATTGTGGTTAGGCTTGCTCAATGAGTTCCAGTAATCCTGCTGTTCCTGTGTCCTTTGCTCAAAGGTCTGAGACAAGTCCCCCGTGTCATTCCAACCAATACGAGCTTCACCTGCATTGATATAGCGATCACGCATTTCTTTTTCATGGGCACGACCAATAGAGATTTTCCAGATATCAGGAGATTGAGAGAGTCCTGTCTCTTTAGCTGCAACTGCCTTAGCAGCACGGACAGCAATATCTTTGAAAATACCGTTCTCAATCTTGTATTTTATGCCTTGATTTTCTTCTGCAACCTCAGCGCGGATCCCCTCAATGAAATCTTCATACGAAAAACTTTGATGGAAAGTGGTAAACGCGATGCGTTTGTCTGCACACAACGTATCGTATTTATTTTTGACCACCTGCCGACGCTCTTCTGTACCAAGATTCTGACTTACCAAATCGCTATACCATAAAGGTTCCGCCAACATAACTGCGCGTTCCAGCGTAAAGTAAGTTTTACCTGTTCCGGGTGGACCAAAAAGAATCTGATTTAGTGACGTGTGATTTTTTACTGATTTCTCTTTATTTTCCATGGCAAGTAGGTCCTTCGCTGGTAGGAGGGCATACCAATCACACAGCGTAATTAATTGCTCAAGAGTGCTAATCTCAACAGCCCATGCCGCATTTCCCTGAGCAAGGGTTGGAGCGTGTGTTGTGAGGTGGTGATTACGGCTCTTGCCTGTATCATAGACGGTAACTTGTGAAAGGCTCGGAGCGGTAGGTTTCTCATCAACAAATATTTTAATTTTCTTCTTTTTCTCGGGATTCTTTCCAGGATCAAATGCCAACTCCCTCATTGCGTCCGTTTTATAAGCAAACAGATGTGTCGTTGACGACCGAGTATCAGAGAAACGGGTACTTAAGTATTCGTCTGCAATTACCGAGGAAAACGCACTACTCTGATTTTCATACCAGGCTTCATACGATATTTCGTAATATGATTTTGACTGAGTATTCTTCAACCATGACAACAACTCCTGGTAGGATTGCCAGTTCTCTTTGGGCAGTTCTCGCCCTTGTTTCTTGAGCCAGTGCTTCGTCTGAGCATCTACAGGGAAAAATTCCTCCGGTGATAAATAAAACAAACACTCAGTGAGCTTAGCGAAACCGGTATGAGGTATTTTCAGAATTTTATCGAATAATTCACCATCTATTTGTCCGGCACGCATCTGATGGAACAACGCCCAAAGGCTGGGCACCATGTCGGCAGAACGTTCTCTCTCATAAGGAAAGAGCCAGACTTTGAGTGGCTGTGCATTTGGAACACCGCTGAAATCACTGGGGGCGGAGATGGGTAAATTAGCTCTTTCCAGCAGAGCGGCAAAGAGCTCAGTACGTTTGACCACTCCATACTTCATAAAAGTGGCAAAAAAAGTGAAAGGGTCTATCACTTTCAGCTGTTCTTTGCTTCCATCCGAAAATTCGTCTTCCAGACCTTTATCAACACCTATTTCACGTAGAATTTGGACCAATTCATGCTGTTTATTCTCGTAATCAGCAATCCAACTACAAACGTTTTTGAATACAGGGACCCAACTATACTTAGACACCGACGTTCTCCTCGCTGAAGACTCTCCATTTGGCGGTTTGATGATATTGCATTATGGCTATTTTGTTGACCTGGCGTTTGTTTGCAACAACTGTAGCTCTATCTTGTGTGAGTAAGGGACTTTGTGAATACTCTCCTTGCGGATTGGCCGTTCATAGAAGCCTTTTGAAAATCAATTTATTGGTTAAAACAAAGTGTGGTTCCATTGTCGCACATCAGCCAAAGGGGGAAGAATATTCTTCCAGTTCAAATACCCAAACACCTTGTCAGAATACGCAGTTCATAATTTTGGCTGCTAAAGGCCCACCGAAGGCTAATCAGTACAACTCAACTAGCCGTAGTTGACGCAGTCCCAAAAGAACTGACTTATCTGTTCACAGTCAGTAAGGACTTAGCAGTGTTGCCAGATAGCCCAACGAAAGGCTCAGAAAAAATCTAGGCTATGTATCATCCACTGAGCGGTTCAATGAGCACGTTGCGTCCACCAGCTATAATAAAAAGCTGAGGAATGCCTAATGGGAACCTGGCAGTAGGACTGCCATCCAACCTACCCCAAACGCCTCCCAAACTACCCAAGGAATTTATAACTTATTTTGATAACCCTTAGCAAGCTAACAAAAAAACGGGCGTGTTATACGCCCGTTATAATATTTAACACATGTAGTGATTACATATTCTTGATGATCGCATCACCAAACTCTGAACATTTCAGCAGCTTAGCGCCTTCCATCAGACGTTCGAAGTCATAGGTTACGGTCTTCGCATTGATTGCGCCTTCCATACCTTTAACAATCAGGTCTGCGGCTTCAGTCCAGCCCATATGGCGCAGCATCATCTCAGCGGAGAGGATGATAGAGCCTGGGTTAACTTTGTCCTGACCGGCGTATTTCGGCGCAGTACCGTGGGTGGCTTCAAACAGGGCACATTCGTCACCGATGTTTGCGCCAGGTGCGATACCAATACCACCAACCTGTGCTGCCAGAGCGTCAGAAATGTAATCACCGTTCAGGTTCATACAGGCGATAACGTCGTATTCAGCCGGACGCAGCAGGATCTGTTGCAGGAATGCATCAGCAATCACGTCTTTAATGACGATCTCTTTGCCAGTGTTCGGGTTTTTAACTTTCAGCCACGGGCCGCCGTCGATCAGTTCACCGCCAAACTCTTCACGCGCCAGCTGGTAGCCCCAGTCTTTAAACGCACCTTCGGTGAACTTCATGATGTTGCCTTTGTGCACCAGGGTCACAGAGTCACGGTCGTTAGCAATTGCGTATTCGATCGCTGCACGAACCAGACGTTTGGTGCCTTCTTCCGAACATGGCTTAATACCGATACCGCAATGTTCCGGGAAGCGAATTTTCTTCACGCCCATCTCTTCACGCAGGAATTTGATCACTTTCTCGGCGTCGGCAGAGTCAGCTTTCCATTCGATACCCGCATAAATGTCTTCCGAGTTTTCACGGAAGATAACCATATCGGTCAGTTCAGGGTGTTTAACCGGGCTTGGGGTGCCCTGATAGTAACGTACCGGACGCAGGCAGATGTAGAGATCCAGTTCCTGGCGCAGGGCAACGTTCAGAGAACGAATACCGCCACCAACCGGAGTGGTCAGTGGGCCTTTAATGGCAACGCGATATTCACGAATCAGATCAAGGGTTTCAGCAGGCAGCCAGACATCCTGACCATAAACCTGTGTGGATTTTTCACCGGTGTAAATTTCCATCCAGGAGATTTTACGCTCGCCTTTATAGGCTTTCTCGACTGCAGCGTCGACCACTTTCAGCATGGCTGGGGTTACATCTACACCGATTCCATCACCTTCAATGTAAGGGATAATCGGATTTTCAGGAACGTTGAGTTTGCCGTTTTGCAGGGTGATCTTCTTGCCTTGTGCCGGAACAACTACTTTACTTTCCATTCACCTCTCCTTCGAGCGCTTCTGGTTTGCTCGCCTGCCACCACGTTGCACATGCGTTTGCGTCCTGCGATACGGATGCATTAGAGCAATTTTTTGTTAATGATTTGTAATTGGCTTGTCAATACTACCCTATTGTTTGCCGTCATGAAAGATGCGCGTTATTAGGCTATAATGCGGCAATTCATAATCCCTGAAAATACTATGCAAAAAACTTCTTTTAAAAATCACCAGGTTAAGCGATTCAGCTCGCAACGTACTACCAGGCGCAAACCTGAAAACCAGCCCACGCGCGTGATCCTGTTCAATAAACCCTACGATGTTCTTCCGCAGTTCACCGATGAAGCCGGGCGTAAAACATTAAAAGAATTCATCCCGGTTCAGGGCGTTTATGCGGCAGGTCGTCTTGACCGCGATAGCGAAGGGTTACTGGTACTGACCAATAATGGCGCGTTACAGGCGCGTTTAACCCAGCCGGGAAAACGTACCGGAAAAATCTATTATGTGCAGGTAGAAGGCATTCCCACACAAGACGCACTTGAAGCCTTGCGCAATGGCGTAACCTTAAATGATGGCCCTACCCTGCCCGCAGGTGTGGACCTGGTTGAAGAACCGGAGTGGTTATGGCCGCGTAATCCGCCAATTCGTGAACGCAAAAGTATTCCCACCAGCTGGCTGAAGATCACCTTATATGAAGGACGTAATCGCCAGGTGCGCCGCATGACCGCCCATGTTGGTTTCCCCACGCTGCGACTGATTCGCTATGCAATGGGTGATTACTCTTTGGATAATCTTGCCAACGGCGAATGGCGAGAAGCGACAGATTAAGGATGCAAAATGTTTAAACCGCACGTTACCGTTGCTTGCGTGGTGCACGCAGAAGGCAAATTTTTAGTCGTTGAAGAGACGATTAATGGTAAAGCGTTATGGAACCAACCTGCCGGGCATCTGGAAGCAGATGAAACCTTAGTGGAAGCCGCCGCCCGTGAGCTGTGGGAAGAAACCGGCATCAGCGCGCAACCGCAACACTTTATTCGTATGCATCAGTGGATTGCGCCAGATAAAACGCCGTTTTTGCGTTTCCTGTTTGCCATTGAGCTTGAGCAAATATGCCCGACCCAGCCTCATGACAGCGACATCGACTGCTGCCGTTGGGTCAGCGCCGAAGAAATTTTACAGGCGTCAAATCTGCGCTCGCCGCTGGTGGCGGAAAGTATTCGTTGTTATCAAAGCGGGCAACGCTATCCGCTGGAGATGATTGGCGATTTTAACTGGCCTTTTACAAAGGGTGTCATCTAAAAGGCTGCGTGATAGAATACGCCGCCTTGAAGTTCAATGTCGTGAGTAATCCAATGTCTGAAACCGCAAAAAAAGTAATCGTCGGCATGTCCGGCGGTGTCGATTCCTCCGTTTCTGCCTGGCTGTTGCAACAACAGGGATATCAGGTCGAAGGCCTGTTTATGAAGAACTGGGAAGAAGATGACGGTGAGGAATATTGCACGGCTGCAGCGGATCTGGCTGATGCCCAGGCTGTCTGCGACAAGCTCGGCATTGAACTGCACACCGTAAACTTTGCTGCCGAGTACTGGGATAACGTCTTTGAACTGTTCCTTGCCGAATATAAAGCCGGTCGCACGCCGAATCCGGATATTCTGTGCAACAAAGAGATCAAATTTAAAGCCTTCCTCGAATTTGCCGCCGAAGATTTAGGTGCCGATTATATCGCTACCGGCCATTACGTGCGTCGGGCAGATGTCGATGGCAAGAGCCGCCTGCTGCGTGGTCTGGACAGCAATAAAGACCAGAGCTACTTCCTTTATACGCTCAGCCATGAGCAGATTGCGCAAAGCCTGTTCCCGGTCGGCGAACTGGAAAAACCGCAGGTGCGTAAGATTGCTGAAGATCTTGGTCTGGTCACCGCGAAGAAAAAAGACTCTACCGGCATTTGCTTCATTGGCGAACGTAAATTCCGCGAGTTCCTGGGTCGTTATCTCCCGGCGCAACCGGGCAAAATCATTACCGTTGACGGCGATGAAATTGGCGAGCACCAGGGACTGATGTATCACACCCTCGGTCAGCGTAAAGGTCTGGGTATCGGTGGCACCAAAGACGGCACCGAAGAACCGTGGTACGTCGTCGATAAAGACGTCGAGAATAACATTCTGGTTGTCGCACAGGGTCATGAACATCCACGTCTGATGTCTGTCGGGCTGATTGCCCAGCAGTTGCACTGGGTCGATCGCGAACCATTCACCGGTACTATGCGTTGCACGGTAAAAACCCGCTATCGCCAGACCGACATCCCGTGCACCGTCAAGGCGCTGGACGACGATCGCATTGAAGTGATTTTCGATGAGCCGGTTGCCGCCGTGACTCCGGGTCAGTCTGCCGTCTTCTACAACGGTGAAGTGTGTCTCGGTGGCGGTATCATTGAGCAGCGTCTGCCGCTGCCGGTCTGATTTTTTTCTTTACTTAAAACAAGGAAGCAGTGAACGTGGCAAAGAATTACTATGACATCACCCTCGCCCTGGCCGGTATTTGTCAGTCGGCTCGCCTGGTGCAACAACTCGCTCACCAGGGGCATTGTGATGCCGATGCGCTACACGTTTCACTCAACAGTATTATTGATATGAACCCCAGCTCCACGCTGGCGGTTTTTGGCGGTAGCGAAGCCAACCTGCGCGTCGGGCTGGAAACCCTGCTCGGCGTGCTCAATGCCAGCAGCCGTCAGGGCTTGAACGCTGAGTTAACCCGCTACACCCTTAGCCTGATGGTGCTTGAGCGTAAACTTTCATCTGCCAAAGGTGCGCTCGACACTCTGGGTAACCGGATTAACGGCCTGCAACGCCAGCTCGAACACTTCGATTTACAGTCCGAAACGCTGATGAGCGCGATGGCTGCCATCTATGTTGATGTTATCAGCCCGCTTGGCCCACGCATTCAGGTCACCGGATCCCCTGCTGTATTGCAAAGCCCGCAGGTGCAGGCGAAAGTTCGCGCAACCCTGCTGGCAGGCATTCGCGCCGCTGTGCTCTGGCACCAGGTCGGCGGTGGACGTCTGCAACTGATGTTTTCTCGTAATCGCCTGACCACTCAGGCAAAACAAATTCTTGCTCATTTAACCCCGGAGTTGTGATCTATGGAATTATCCTCACTGACCGCCGTTTCCCCTGTCGATGGACGCTACGGCGATAAAGTCAGCGCGCTGCGCGGGATTTTCAGCGAATACGGTTTGCTGAAATTCCGTGTACAAGTTGAAGTACGTTGGCTGCAAAAACTGGCCGCGCACGCAGCGATCAAGGAAGTTCCTGCTTTTGCTGCCGACGCAATCGGTTACCTTGATGCAATCGTCGCTAATTTCAGCGAAGAAGATGCTGCACGCATCAAAACCATCGAGCGTACCACTAACCACGACGTTAAAGCGGTTGAGTATTTCCTGAAAGAAAAAGTGGCAGATATCCCGGAACTGCACGCGGTATCTGAATTCATTCACTTTGCCTGTACTTCGGAAGATATCAATAACCTCTCCCACGCGTTGATGCTGAAAACCGCGCGTGATGAAGTGATCCTGCCGTACTGGCGTCAACTGATTGATGGCATTAAAGATCTCGCCGTTCAGTATCGCGATATCCCGCTGCTGTCCCGTACCCACGGTCAGCCAGCCACGCCGTCAACCATCGGTAAAGAGATGGCAAACGTCGCCTACCGTATGGAGCGCCAGTACCGCCAGCTTAACCAGGTGGAGATCCTCGGCAAAATCAACGGTGCGGTCGGTAACTATAACGCTCACATCGCTGCTTATCCGGAAGTTGACTGGCATCAGTTCAGCGAAGAGTTCGTCACCTCGCTGGGTATTCAGTGGAATCCGTACACCACCCAGATTGAACCGCACGACTACATTGCCGAACTGTTTGATTGCGTTGCGCGCTTTAATACCATCCTGATCGACTTCGACCGTGACGTCTGGGGCTATGTCGCCCTTAACCACTTCAAACAGAAAACCATCGCCGGTGAGATTGGTTCTTCCACCATGCCGCATAAGGTTAACCCGATCGACTTCGAAAACTCCGAAGGTAACCTGGGGCTTTCCAACGCGGTATTGCAGCACCTGGCAAGCAAACTGCCGGTTTCCCGCTGGCAGCGCGACCTGACTGATTCTACCGTGCTGCGTAACCTCGGTGTGGGTATTGGTTATGCACTGATTGCTTACCAGTCTACCCTGAAAGGCGTGAGCAAACTGGAAGTGAACCGTGACCATCTGCTGGATGAACTGGATCACAACTGGGAAGTGCTGGCTGAGCCGATCCAGACAGTCATGCGTCGCTATGGCATTGAAAAACCGTATGAAAAGCTGAAAGAGCTGACTCGTGGTAAGCGCGTTGACGCCGAAGGCATGAAGCAATTTATCGACGGTCTGGCACTGCCAGAAGAAGAGAAGGCGCGCCTGAAAACGATGACGCCGGCTAATTATATTGGTCGTGCTATCACGATGGTTGATGAGCTGAAATAATCCCCTGTCAAGGCCGGATGGCGATGCTGTCCGGCCTGCTTCTTAAGCGAATCTTTTCCTGTGTTGCCTCCCCTACCCGCTGGTTTAATTAATGTTTACTCCCATAAACACATAATCGCGTTACACTATTTTAATAATTAAGACAGGGAGAATAAAAATGCGCGTACTGGTTGTCGAAGACAATGCGTTGTTACGTCACCATCTTAAAGTTCAGATTCAGGACGCTGGTCATCAGGTCGATGACGCAGAAGATGCCAAAGAAGCAGATTATTATCTCAATGAACATTTACCGGATATTGCCATTGTCGATCTTGGCTTGCCTGATGAAGATGGCCTGTCGCTGATCCGCCGCTGGCGTAGCAATGATGTTTCACTACCGATTCTGGTATTAACCGCCCGTGAAAGCTGGCAGGACAAAGTCGAAGTCTTAAGTGCCGGTGCTGATGATTACGTGACCAAACCGTTTCATATTGAAGAGGTGATGGCGCGTATGCAGGCGTTGATGCGGCGTAATAGCGGTCTGGCTTCACAGGTTATTTCGCTGCCACCGTTTCAGGTTGATCTCTCCCGCCGTGAATTATCCATTAATGACGAAGTGATCAAACTGACCGCGTTTGAATACACCATTATGGAAACGCTAATCCGTAATAACGGCAAAGTGGTCAGCAAAGATTCGCTGATGTTACAGCTCTATCCGGATGCCGAACTGCGGGAAAGCCATACCATTGATGTATTAATGGGTCGACTGCGTAAGAAAATTCAGGCGCAATATCCGCAAGAAGTGATTACCACCGTTCGCGGCCAGGGCTATCTGTTCGAATTGCGCTGATGAAAAAATTACTGCGTCTTTTTTCCCCACTCTCGCTACGGGTACGTTTTCTGTTGGCAACAGCAGCGGTAGTGCTGGTGCTTTCGCTTGCCTACGGGATGGTCGCGCTGATCGGTTATAGCGTCAGTTTCGATAAAACCACGTTTCGGCTGTTACGTGGCGAGAGCAACCTGTTCTATACCCTCGCGAAGTGGGAAAACAACAAATTGCATGTCGAATTGCCCGAAAATATCGACAAGCAAAGTCCTACTATGACACTGATCTATGATGAGAACGGGCAGCTTTTATGGGCGCAGCGTGACGTTCCCTGGCTGATGAAAATGATCCAGCCTGACTGGCTGAAATCTAATGGCTTCCATGAAATAGAAGCGGATGTTAACGATACCAGCATCTTGCTGAGTGAAGATCATTCTATACAGCAACAGTTACAGGAAGTACGGGAGGATGACGACGACGCTGAGATGACTCACTCGGTGGCAGTAAACATCTATCCGGCAACGCCGCAGATGCCGAAGTTAACCATTGTGGTGGTTGATACCATCCCTGTAGAGCTTAAAAGTTCCTATATGGTGTGGAGCTGGTTTGTCTATGTGCTCTCAGCCAACCTGCTGTTAGTGATCCCTCTGTTATGGGTCGCCGCATGGTGGAGTTTACGCCCCATCGAAGCCCTGGCAAAAGAAGTCCGCGAACTGGAAGAGCACAACCGGGAACTACTCAACCCTACCACCACAAGGGAACTTACCAGCCTGGTACGTAACCTGAACCGGCTATTAAAAAGCGAGCGTGAACGTTACGACAAATACCGCACCACGCTCACCGACCTGACGCACAGTCTAAAAACACCGCTGGCGGTGCTGCAAAGTACGCTACGTTCCATGCGTAGTGAGAAGATGAGCGTCAGCGAAGCAGAGCCGGTAATGCTGGAACAAATCAGCCGCATCTCGCAGCAAATTGGCTACTACCTGCATCGCGCCAGTATGCGCGGTGGTACATTACTTAGCCGCGAGTTGCATCCTGTCGCCCCACTGCTGGACAATCTCACCTCAGCACTGAACAAAGTTTATCAGCGTAAAGGGGTTAATATTTCCCTCGATATCTCGCCAGAAATCAGCTTTGTGGGTGAGCAGAACGATTTTGTCGAAGTGATGGGCAACGTACTGGATAACGCCTGTAAATACTGTCTTGAGTTTGTCGAAATTTCAGCCAGACAAACCGATGATCATCTCTATATTGTGGTCGAGGATGATGGCCCCGGTATCCCGAAAAGCAAGCGTGAAGTGGTCTTCGACCGTGGTCAACGGGTTGATACCTTGCGTCCAGGACAAGGTGTTGGTCTGGCTGTCGCACGCGAAATTACCGAGCAATACGACGGAAAAATCATCGCCGGAGAGAGTATGCTCGGCGGTGCACGAATGGAAGTGATTTTTGGTCGCCAGCATTCTGCGCCAAAGAGTGAATAAATATGCCCTTTCTTCACGCATTACGTTAAGCATCCGTTATAATCGGTTGCAGATACCCGCCTATGGACGCTTAACATGGAATACCAACTTACCCTTAACTGGCCCGATTTTCTTGAACGCCACTGGCAGAAACGTCCGGTAGTGTTAAAACGCGGCTTTAATAATTTTATTGACCCAATCTCTCCAGACGAGTTGGCGGGTCTGGCGATGGAAAGCGAAGTCGACAGTCGACTGGTCAGTCACCAGGATGGCAAATGGCAGGTCAGCCACGGCCCGTTCGAAAGCTACGATCATCTCGGTGAGACCAACTGGTCATTGCTGGTGCAGGCAGTGAATCACTGGCATGAACCAACCGCCGCGCTGATGCGTCCGTTCCGTGAATTACCGGACTGGCGCATTGACGATCTGATGATCTCATTTTCCGTACCTGGTGGTGGCGTCGGCCCGCATCTCGATCAGTACGACGTGTTTATTATCCAGGGCACCGGTCGTCGTCGCTGGCGGGTCGGCGAAAAGCTGCAAATGAAACAGCATTGTCCGCACCCGGATCTGTTACAGGTCGATCCGTTTGAAGCAATTATCGACGAAGAACTGGAGCCGGGCGATATTCTTTATATTCCACCGGGATTCCCGCACGAAGGCTACGCGCTGGAAAATGCGATGAACTACTCTGTCGGTTTTCGTGCACCTAATACGCGGGAGCTGATCAGCGGTTTTGCTGATTATGTTCTGCAACGTGAGCTGGGCGGTAATTATTACAGCGATCCGGATGTTCCTCCTCGCGCCCATCCGGCTGATGTTCTGCCGCAGGAGATGGATAAACTGCGTGAGATGATGCTCGAATTGATCAACCAGCCGGAACACTTTAAACAATGGTTTGGCGAGTTTATTTCCCAGTCACGTCATGAACTGGATATCGCGCCGCCAGAGCCGCCTTATCAGCCGGATGAAATCTACGATGCGCTGAAACAAGGTGATGTGCTGGTGCGCCTGGGTGGTCTGCGCGTATTGCGCATTGGTGATGATGTATACGCCAATGGTGAAAAGATCGATTCTCCGCACCGTCCGGCGCTGGATGCGCTCGCCAGCAATATTGTGCTGACCGCCGAGAATTTTGGCGATGCGCTGGAAGATCCGTCATTCCTCGCGATGCTCGCGGCGCTGGTCAATAGCGGGTATTGGTTCTTCGAAGGGTAAGTTTGAATGTAAGCCGGATGCGGCATCACATGCCGCATCCCTTTTCGCTTACTTCCGTTGCGCCGTTAACTCGGCAATACGCACGATCACCTGCACCGCTTTTTCCATTCCTTCCAGGGTCACAAATTCATGTTTACCATGATAGTTGTAACCGCCAGTAAACAGGTTCGGGCACGGTAATCCCATAAACGACAACTGCGCGCCGTCGGTGCCGCCACGGATCGGTTTCAGATCCGGTTCAATATCACAATCGCGCATCGCCTGCTGGGCGATATCGAGAATATGCGGATGATCCACAATTTTCTCGCGCATGTTGTAGTAACTGTCTTCAATCACCAGTTCAATGTAGCAGTCAGGGTGCAGCCCTTTGCCCACTTTCTTGGCAATTTCCATCATTTTACGTTTGCGTGCTTCAAACTGTTTACGGTCGAAATCACGAATGATGTAGTGCATATCGGCACGCTCAACGGTGCCTTTCATGCTCGTCAGGTGATAAAAACCTTCATAACCTTCGGTAGTTTCCGGGCTTTCATCCGCCGGAACTTCTGCATGAATACGTGCGGCCAGCGATAGCGCGTTAACCATCACGCCTTTTGCCGAGCCTGGGTGAACGTTGTTACCGACAATTTTGATATTCACCGATGCGGCGTTGAAGTTTTCAAACTCAAGTTCGCCTACGCCACCGCCATCGACGGTGTAAGCCCAACGGGCATCAAAGGCGTCAACATCAAAGTGTTTCGCCCCTTTCCCCACTTCTTCATCTGGCGTAAAGGCGACGCGAATATCACCATGCGGAATGTTTTTCTGTTGCAATACCGCCAGCGCGGTCATGATTTCTGCAATACCTGCTTTGTCATCGGCACCTAACAAGGTTTTACCATCGGTGGTAATCAGCGTCTGACCCAGAAGCTGATGCAGAACCGGGAACATAACCGGTGATAAAACTTCATCGCCGATACCCAACGCGATGTCGCCACCACGATAGTTTTCAACAATTTGCGGATTTACATTTTTACCGCTGCAATCCGGAGAGGTATCCACATGAGAAATAAAACCAATCGCCGGGATATCGCCAGGAACGTTAGCCGGTAACGTCGCCATTAGCGTTCCTTTCTCACTTAAGGTCACATTGATAAGCCCCATCTCTTCGAGCTGATCTTTCAACAGATGCAATAACTTCCACTGACCTTCCGTGCTGGGAACCTGTCTCACTCCCGCTTTTGATTGGGTATCCAGAGACACGTAGTTCAAAAAACGCTCAAGTAGTTTATCCATGTAGTCACCCTCACTTTTCGTGACAACATTATTAAGAAGCAAGAAAAGACAAATATTGCGTCAGGTCACTTTTACCCCTGCAAGCGGGAATATTTATCAACATTACCTTAATCAATATAAAGCTAAGCCAGTAATTCACAACAAGGATTGGCGATTCCGATGGTTTGCCGTAGAATTACCGCCCTCATTAAGAGTCACCAAGGTGGTTAACCACAAACCCCGCAT
This sequence comes from Escherichia sp. MOD1-EC6475, assembly GCF_003046645.1. Classification (NCBI taxonomy): domain Bacteria; kingdom Pseudomonadati; phylum Pseudomonadota; class Gammaproteobacteria; order Enterobacterales; family Enterobacteriaceae; genus Escherichia; species Escherichia sp. MOD1-EC6475. The sequence continues at coordinate 100,162 of NZ_PZKQ01000025.1, forward strand.
CGGTAAGCCATCCGTTGCGTTTACATGGGACAGAGTAAAAAATTGAATAAACAACCGAGTTCGCTTTCACCGCTGGTGCAATTAGCGGGAATTCGCAAATGCTTTGATGGTAAAGAAGTCATTCCCCAGCTTGATCTGACTATCAACAATGGCGAGTTCCTCACGCTGCTTGGCCCTTCTGGCTGCGGTAAAACAACCGTTCTTCGCCTGATTGCGGGTCTGGAAACTGTTGATTCCGGGCGCATCATGCTGGATAACGAGGACATCACCCACGTTCCGGCGGAAAACCGCTATGTGAACACCGTTTTCCAAAGCTACGCGTTATTCCCCCACATGACCGTATTCGAAAATGTGGCCTTTGGCTTGCGTATGCAAAAAACCCCCGCTGCTGAAATTACGCCTCGCGTGATGGAAGCCCTGCGGATGGTACAACTGGAAACCTTCGCTCAACGCAAACCGCATCAACTCTCTGGCGGTCAGCAGCAACGCGTGGCCATTGCCCGCGCGGTGGTTAACAAGCCTCGTCTATTGTTGCTTGATGAATCGCTTTCCGCGCTGGATTACAAACTGCGCAAACAGATGCAGAACGAGTTAAAAGCGTTACAGCGAAAACTTGGCATTACTTTCGTCTTCGTTACCCACGACCAGGAAGAGGCACTCACTATGTCTGACCGGATTGTGGTGATGCGCGATGGTCGCATTGAACAAGACGGCACACCACGTGAAATCTACGAAGAGCCAAAAAACCTGTTCGTTGCCGGGTTCATTGGCGAAATCAATATGTTTAACGCCACGGTGATCGAACGTCTCGACGAGCAACGCGTACGCGCCAACGTTGAAGGCCGCGAGTGTAATATTTACGTTAACTTCGCCGTTGAGCCGGGGCAAAAACTGCATGTTCTGCTACGCCCGGAAGACTTACGCGTTGACGAAATCAACGACGACAACCACGTCGAAGGGCTGATTGGTTACGTTCGCGAACGCAACTACAAAGGCATGACGCTGGAGTCAGTTGTCGAACTGGAAAATGGCAAGATGGTGATGGTCAGCGAATTCTTTAATGAAGACGATCCTGACTTTGACCACTCTCTCGACCAGAAAATGGCCATTAATTGGGTAGAAAGCTGGGAGGTCGTACTGGCTGATGAAGAACACAAGTAAGTTCCAGAATGTAGTGATTGTCACTATTGTCGGTTGGCTTGTGTTGTTTGTCTTTCTGCCCAACCTGATGATCATTGGCACCAGCTTTTTGACCCGCGACGACGCCAGTTTCGTCAAAATGGTCTTTACGCTGGATAACTACACACGTCTGCTCGATCCGCTCTATTTTGAAGTGCTCGTGCACTCGCTGAATATGGCGCTGATCGCCACTCTCGCCTGCCTGGTGCTGGGTTACCCGTTTGCTTGGTTTCTGGCAAAACTACCGCATAAAGTGCGACCGCTGCTGCTGTTTCTGCTGATTGTTCCATTCTGGACAAACTCGCTGATTCGTATCTATGGGCTAAAAATTTTCCTCAGCACCAAAGGCTATCTCAACGAGTTCCTGATGTGGCTGGGCGTTATTGATACCCCAATTCGCATCATGTTCACCCCCAGCGCGGTGATTATCGGTCTGGTTTACATTCTGCTACCGTTTATGGTGATGCCACTCTATTCCAGTATTGAAAAACTGGATAAACCTTTACTGGAAGCGGCACGCGATCTCGGTGCCAGCAAACTGCAGACTTTTATCCGTATTATTATTCCGCTGACGATGCCAGGAATTATTGCCGGATGTCTGCTGGTGATGCTGCCAGCCATGGGCTTGTTCTATGTATCCGACCTGATGGGCGGTGCGAAAAACCTACTGATCGGTAACGTCATCAAGGTACAGTTCCTTAATATTCGTGACTGGCCGTTTGGTGCTGCCACCAGCATTACGCTGACTATCGTAATGGGTCTGATGTTGCTGGTTTACTGGCGCGCTTCTCGTTTGCTGAATAAGAAGGTGGAACTCGAATGATCGGTCGACTGCTTCGCGGCGGTTTTATGACCGCTATCTACGCGTACCTGTATATCCCAATCATTATTTTGATTGTGAACTCCTTCAACAGCTCGCGCTTTGGCATTAACTGGCAGGGTTTTACCACCAAATGGTATAGCCTGCTGATGAACAACGACAGCTTGTTACAGGCGGCGCAACATTCACTGACGATGGCGGTGTTCTCGGCGACGTTTGCTACGCTTATCGGTTCACTGACAGCGGTTGCGCTGTACCGTTATCGCTTTCGCGGTAAGCCGTTCGTTAGCGGAATGCTGTTTGTGGTGATGATGTCGCCAGATATCGTGATGGCGATTTCTCTGCTGGTGCTGTTTATGCTGTTGGGTATTCAGCTTGGCTTCTGGTCGCTATTGTTCTCGCATATCACCTTCTGCCTGCCATTTGTGGTGGTGACGGTGTATTCGCGCCTGAAAGGTTTTGATGTGCGGATGCTGGAAGCGGCGAAAGATCTCGGCGCCAGCGAATTTACCATTCTACGGAAAATCATTTTGCCACTGGCAATGCCGGCTGTGGCGGCGGGCTGGGTGCTAAGCTTTACCCTGTCGATGGACGATGTGGTAGTTTCGTCGTTTGTCACCGGACCGAGCTATGAAATTCTGCCGTTAAAAATTTATTCGATGGTCAAAGTCGGCGTATCGCCAGAAGTTAACGCGCTGGCAACCATATTACTGGTGCTGTCGCTGGTGATGGTTATTGCCAGCCAGCTTATTGCTCGTGATAAAACGAAAGGTAACACAGGGGACGTTAAATGAAAAAATGGTCACGCCACCTGCTCGCGGCGGGTGCTCTGGCACTGGGCATGAGCGCCGCTCACGCCGATGACAACAACACGCTGTATTTCTACAACTGGACCGAGTACGTGCCGCCAGGACTGCTTGAACAGTTCACCAAAGAAACCGGTATTAAGGTTATCTATTCGACTTACGAGTCAAATGAAACCATGTACGCAAAACTGAAAACGTACAAAGACGGTGCCTATGACCTGGTGGTTCCTTCAACCTATTACGTCGATAAAATGCGTAAAGAAGGGATGATCCAGAAGATCGACAAGTCGAAGTTAAGCAACTTCAGCAACCTCGATCCAGACATGCTCAACAAGCCGTTTGACCCGAATAACGACTACTCCATTCCGTATATCTGGGGTGCGACGGCGATTGGCGTTAACGGTGATGCGGTGGATCCGAAGTCTGTTACCAGCTGGGCCGATCTGTGGAAGCCTGAGTACAAAGGCAGCCTGCTGCTGACCGATGATGCCCGTGAAGTATTCCAGATGGCGCTGCGTAAGCTGGGCTACTCCGGTAACACTACCGACCCGAAAGAGATTGAAGCTGCGTATAACGAGCTGAAAAAACTGATGCCAAACGTGGCAGCGTTTAACTCCGATAACCCGGCTAACCCGTACATGGAAGGCGAAGTTAACCTCGGCATGATCTGGAACGGTTCTGCTTTCGTTGCACGCCAGGCGGGCACGCCAATTGATGTGGTGTGGCCGAAAGAAGGCGGCATTTTCTGGATGGACAGCCTGGCGATCCCGGCAAATGCCAAAAATAAAGAAGGCGCGCTGAAACTAATCAACTTCCTGCTGCGCCCGGATGTGGCAAAACAGGTTGCCGAAACTATCGGTTATCCAACGCCAAACCTTGCGGCGCGTAAGCTGTTAAGCCCGGAAGTGGCGAACGATAAAACGCTCTACCCGGATGCTGAAACCATTAAAAATGGTGAATGGCAGAATGACGTTGGCGCAGCCAGCAGCATTTATGAAGAGTATTATCAGAAGCTGAAAGCAGGACGTTAATTCAGCAAACGGGCGGTGGTATTACCGCCCGTTTTTTGTTTAGCAAGAATGTGGCTTATGAGTCAGGACAGTAAAGTGTTATCCCGCGCTTTTCTCGGTATTGGTCTGATATTGCTCGTTATTTCTGCAATTATCTTTTATTACCATTTTACTTTTACCAAAAGCGCGGTTCATACAGAAGGAATCATTGTTGATGCCGTTTGGTACAACAATCACTCAAACGACGTCGGTGATAATGGTTCCTGGTATCCAGTGGTTGCCTTTCGCCCTACACCAGATTACACGCTAATTTTTAATTCGAGTATTGGTAGTGATTTTTATGAAGATAGCGAAGGTGACAGAGTCAATGTCTATTATCCGCATCCCGAACAAAAGCATGAGAATGATCCGCCAGGCAGCACCTCGACATTAGGTTTTATCTCCTGGGCTGCAGCGTTTGTCTTATTTTCCTGGATCTTTTACTACACGACACGTTTTATTTATGCGTTAAAATTTGCAGTGGCCATGACTGTCGCCAATATGGGCTATCAGGCTTTATGCCTGTATATCGATAATAGCTTTGCGATTGTTAAAATATCGCCGCTCTGGGCGGGGCTGATTGGAGTCTGTACGTTTTTTGCAGCACTGTTATGGACGAGTAAAAGTTAAAAGAGGCCGGTAAAGTGCGCGTGTATTATGCCGGATGCGGCGTTAACGCCTTATCCGGCCTACAAAACCCGCAAATTCAATTAATTGCGCCCCATCGTAGGCCTGATAAGCGTAGCGCATCAGGCAATGCTGCCTGCTTTATAAGCCCTTCAGCAACTTCTCAACAAACTCTGGCACTACCTGGCTTGCCGGACCGTAATATTTCTCGGCAAATTCGTTACCAACCTGGCTCGGTTCAAGATTCAGTTCCACGGTGTGCGCGCCATGCAATTTTGCTTCATGAACAAACCCGGCGGCCGGATAAACATGCCCGGATGTACCAATGGCAATGAAAATATCCGCCATCGCCAGTGCCATATAAATTTCATCCATGCCGAGCGGCATTTCACCAAACCACACCACGTGCGGGCGCAGCGGAGCCGGAAACTGGCAACAATGACATTTATCTTCTGGCGTAACATCGCCAGTCCAGTCGAGAACCTGCCCACTTTGTGAACAACGTACTTTCAGCAATTCTCCATGCATATGAATCACATTGGTATTGCCTGCGCGTTCATGCAGGTTATCGATATTCTGCGTCACCAGCAAAAAGCGGTCGCCGAGGGCATCTTGCAGTTTAGCCAGCGCAAGATGCGCGGCGTTAGGCTGTATTTCTGGCTGCTGTAACTGTCGGCGACGAGCGTTATAAAACGCTTGCACCAGTTCCGGGTCGCGATCAAAGCCCTCTGGCGTCGCAACATCTTCAACACGATGCTCTTCCCACAGGCCATCTGCGGCGCGAAAGGTACGAATACCTGATTCCGCAGAAATACCAGCCCCTGTCAGTACGAGTACTCTTGGTTTTTCCATTGCTTCCGACACCACTTTATCTCTGAAAAAAATACGCTGACGTAAACGCTCATGCAGGCGGCGTTTATTTTTACGAAAACGACTTAACCGATGACCCCGACGCGACAGCATAGCAACCTCTGTTGTTTAATCGGTTAGATGTAGGAAGGCAGCTCCACGCATTCCGCCTGCATCACCGTGGCGCGCGCGTTCAATACGCGGAACACGAGCTACAGGTAAGAGATGACGAGGCAGCCTGTCCGCCAGTTGCGTTGTGATTGCCGGGAAATTGGATAACCCACCGCCAATGACCACCAGATCAGGGTCAATAATGGTCAGGATGTTTCCCAGACAAACCGCTAATAGATCCAGATAACGCTCAACGTGCGCCCTTGCCTGCTCATCGCCTTGATCATAAAGCGCAATAATTCCGGGAGCCTGCAACGGTTGATGATAATAGTGTTGATACAGCCACGCAAAACCGCGACCAGACAGATAATTTTCAATGCAGCCATGCTGACCACAGCCGCAGCGGCGTAATGGGAAATCCAGCCCCATCATGGTTAACGCATCGACCGGCAGACGCATATGACCAAACTCGCCGGTAATGTAGCTCTTACCCGTCACCGCCTTACCGTTGAATACCAGTCCACCGCCAACGCCAGTACCGAGAATTAATCCCATCACCAGCGGATATTGGGTAAATTCATCATCCCAGGCTTCAGAAAGGGCAAAACAGTTAGCGTCATTATTCAGTCGCACATCGCGCTCAAGACGTGCGCTCAGGTCGGCACGCAGCGGTTTACCGCTGGCGGCGGGGACATTGGCGGCATACAGCGTGCCATCATCTGTTTCTGGCATTCCCGGAATACCGATGCCGACAGAACCTTTACAGCCAAAACGCTGGTCAGCTTCGGCTACCAGCTCGCACACTGCATCCAAAAATGCGTCATAGCTGTCACGCGGCGTCGGCACCCGCTTTTCCCACTGCAACTGCCGACTGCTATCAAACACACCTAGCGCAATTTTTGTTCCACCAATATCAAACCCGTAATACATTGCCGCTCCTTGTTTTAATGTACTGCCTTTACTGGCCGCTAAGGACTCGCGCAGGGTCAATATTACTGGCGCGCCGCGCCGGATACCAACTTGCCAAAAGACTCAGCAACAATGCTGTGACCAGTACGTAGAAGACGTCCAGCCAGTGCAATTCCGATGGCAGGAAGTCAATAAAATAAATGTCACTGGAGAGGAACTGATGGCCGATCAGATCTTCAATCCACTCGATAATCGGAGTGAGTTGCAGCGAAACCACCACGCCGATAATCACACCGCACAAGCTGCCGAACAACCCAGCCAGCAATCCATACCAGACAAAAATGGCGCGAATTAAACCGTCTTTCGCGCCCAGCGTTCTTAATACTGCGATATCGCCACTCTTGTCTTTTACCGCCATCACTAAAGTGGAGACGATGTTAAAACAGGCCACACCAATCACCAGTACCATCGCCAGATACATAATGGCGCGGATCATCTGGATATCACGATACATATAGCCGTAAGTGCCGATCCAGCTCTTGATATAAACATAGCTATTGGTCACTTCGCCCGCGTCACGCACCAGTTTGTTGGCGTTAAAAACATCCGTCATTTTAAGGGCAATACCTGACACACTGGAACCCATATCAAGATATTGTTGGGCATCCGCCAGCGGGATCATGGCAAAACTGTGATCGAGTTGACCGCTCAGCTGCAAAATTCCGGCAATTTGCAAGCGCACACGTTTTGGCTGCATCAGTTTATGCTCGGGATTCGAATTTGGGATCATGATCGACACCCAATCGCCCTGCTTCACTTTTAACGCATCCGCTACGCCTTTGCCGATAATAATCTGCTGCTCACCGGTTTTAAAATTGTTCCAGGCATCGCCCTGGACAAACGAGGGCAGCGCACTTAGGCGCTGTTCCTGTTGCGGATCAACCCCTTTTACCTGAAGCGCGCGCAGATTCGCACCGCTTTCCACCAGCCCCGTGAAGTTGATATACGGCGCAGCGGCGGCAATACCTGGCACTTTTTGCACGTTATTCAGTGCTTCCTGCCAGTTAGTCCACGGCTGATCCACCGCTTCAATTTCGCCATGCGGTACTACCGCCAGAATGCGGTTATTCAGTTCACGCTCAAAGCCGTTCATCGCGCTTAAGCCGACGATCAATACCGCCACGCCAAGTGCAATGCCAATGGTAGAAATGACGGAGATCAGCGACACCATGCCGCCACGCCGCCGTCCGCGACTAAAACGCAGACCAATTAATAACGATAAAGGCATCGCCATTACTCCGCCCCCATCAGGCTCAGTTCCGCCGTCAGACGACCATCACGCATTTCCAGTTGGCGGCTCATACGTTTCGCCAGTTGCAGGTCGTGAGTAACCACCAGGAAAGCGGTGCCCTGCAAGCGATTCAACTCCCCAAGCAACTGGAAGATGCTGTCGGCGTTACGTGCGTCAAGGTTACCGGTAGGTTCATCCGCCAGTACCAGACGCGGGTTATTAACCAGCGCACGGGCAATCGCCACACGCTGACGTTCGCCGCCAGAAAGTTCGGATGGACGGTGATTCGCGCGATGCTCCAGCCCCACCGCTTTTAACATTTCCAACGCTCGACTGTTGATTTCAGCGGGCTTTTTCTTGCCAATCAGCAGCGGCATAGCCACGTTTTCCAGCGCGGTAAAATCCGGCAGCAGGTGGTGAAACTGATAAATAAAGCCCAGCTTCTGGTTACGCAGTTCTGCTTTCGCCGCCGACGATAGTTTGCTCATCGGCTGACCGTTAAAAATCACATCGCCGGAAGTTGGCGTATCCAGCCCACCCAGCAAGTGCAGCAAGGTGCTTTTGCCAGAACCAGAGCTACCGACGATAGCCATCATTTCGCCTTCGCCCACGCTGAAACTGACATTGTGCAGCACGTCGGTTTGCACACTGCCTTCCTGATAGCGTTTGCACAGGTTGTCGCATTGCAACAGGATCTTATTCATAACGTAAAGCCTCAGCGGGTTGAGTGGCGGCAGCGCGCCAGGAAGGGTAAAGCGTAGAAAGCAGCGCGATAGCCATCGCCACCAGCGCAATAATAATGACCTGTAAAGGTTCGATAGCGACCGGCAGCGCCGCGCCATCAAGCAGGACGCCGATTATCGGCATCAGATTATTCAGCTGACTGGCAAGCAGTGCGCCAAGCGCCGCTCCAAGGATCGCACCAATAATCCCGGCGCTGGCACCCTGTACCATAAAGACCATCATGATTTGTCGCGGAGTTAAACCCTGCGTTTGCAGGATTGCCACTTCGCCCTGCTTCTCCATCACCATCAGCCCCAGCGAGGTAATAATGTTAAACGCCGCAACGGCGACAATCAGGCTCAGCAGCAAGCCCATCATATTTTTTTCCATGCGCACGGCCTGGAACAGCTCACCTTTACGGTCGCGCCAGTCCTGCCATTTACTGCCTTCTGGCAGTTTTTGCTGGCTTAACGAGTCCACTTTCAGCGGCTCATCCAGCCACAGACGCCAGCCGGTGATATTGCCTGCCGGATAACGCATCAGACGCGAGGCATCCTCAATATTCACCAGCATTTCATAGCCGTCGACTTCACTGTTAGCGGCAAAAGTACCAATCACATTGAACAGGCGCTGACTTGGAATACGCCCCATCGGCGTGAACTGGCTGGCAGAAGGCACCATCACGCGGATTTGATCACCGCGATTAACGCCCAACTGTGAAGCAAGCTGTTCACCGAGGATGACATTATATTTCCCTGGCTCGAGGTCGGCTTGTTTCACATTGACCAGATACGGGGTTAGCGGATCTTTTTGCGCCGGATCGATACCCAGCATGACGCCTACCGCCACGCTGCGTGCGCTTTGCAGCACCACATCACCAGTAGTGATAGGCGCGACGCGATTTACGCCGTCCAGTTTGACTGCCGTTTCCGGGAGTTTCTGCGGGTTAAGAGAGCCCTGCTCCGAAGAGAGGATCGCCTGTGGCATCAGGCCAAGGATGTTGTTTTGCAGTTCGCGCTCAAAGCCGTTCATCACTGACAATACTGTGACCAGCGCCATCACCCCGAGGGTAATGCCGATGGTAGAAAGCCAGGAGACGAAACGACCGAAGCGATCCGCTGCACGCCCACGCATGTAACGCAGGCCAATAAATAGAGCGACAGGTTGGTACATGAAATCCGTCTGGTTGCTGTTAGCAAAGACACGAGTATATAAGCGAAAGCAGGATGGGTAAACGCCTGAACTGTAAGTGATCATCAGGGCTAATCTGAAAAGCATCAGTAAATCAATCGGCTAAAGGGTCTCATTTTCTCATCGGCCTTGTGGCCTGATCTTTATCTGAAAAATAACCAAATACAGACAGATACGCATTACACCACGCGACTCGCCCCGCAGGATCAACAGCATGTTAAATAAAAGAGCGTGTTGTTCTGATGAAACAAAAAGAACTATGGATTAACCAGATCAAAGGGTTATGCATCTGTCTGGTGGTGGTTTATCACTCGGTAATCACCTTTTACCCGCATCTGACCACTTTTCAGCATCCGTTATCGGAAGTACTGAGTAAATGCTGGATCTATTTCAATCTTTACCTTGCGCCCTTCCGTATGCCGGTTTTTTTCTTTATCTCCGGCTATTTGATTCGCCGCTATATCGACAGTGTGCCGTGGGGAAATTGTCTCGATAAACGCATCTGGAGCATCTTCTGGGTGCTGGCGCTTTGGGGCGTGGTGCAGTGGCTGGCGCTAAGCGCACTGAATCAGTGGCTGGCACCTGAGCGCGATTTAAGCAATGCCTCCAATGCCGCTTATGCCGATTCCACCGGTGAATTCCTGCACGGGATGCTCACCGCCAGCACCAGCTTGTGGTATCTGTACGCTTTAATTGTCTATTTCGTGATATGTAAAATTTTTAATCGCCAGGCTCTGCCGTTATTCGCCCTGTTTGTACTGATGAGTGTGGCTGTTAATTTCGTTCCCACGCCGTGGTGGGGAATGAACAGTGTGATCCGCAATTTGCCTTATTACAGCCTTGGCGCATGGTTTGGCGCAACATTAATGACCTGTGTTAAAGAAGTACCGTTGCGCCGCCATCTGCTGATGTCTTCGCTGCTGGCCGTTCTGGCGGTCAGTGCCTGGTTGTTTAATATTTCGTTGCTGTTGTCGCTGGTGTCGATTGTGGTGATCATGAAGCTGTTTTATCAGTACGAGCAGCGTTTCGGTATGCGCTCCTCCAGCCTGCTGAATGTGATTGGTTCCAACACCATTGCCATCTACACCACCCATCGCATTCTGGTAGAGATATTCAGCTTAAGTCTGATTCCGCAAATGAACGCGGCGCGCTGGTCGCCGCAACTCGAACTGGCGCTCCTGCTGGTTTATCCCTTTGTCAGTTTGTTGATTTGTACACTGGCTGGCTTGCTGGTACGAAAATTTTCACAACGCGCATTCAGCGACCTGTTGTTCTCCCCGCCTTCTCTGCCTGCAACCAGTTATTCTCGCTAAGCCATCGCCCCAGCCGGGGCGATTCAATTTGCTAAACCATGTCGATTCCGGATAATGAACAGCATTGCTTATCAGAGATATGTCCCCATATGTTGAGGCATATCCTAACGAGAATCTGACAACCGTTATGCCTGAACAATATCGTTATACGCTGCCCGTCAAAGCGGGTGAACAGCGTCTGCTGGGCGAGTTAACCGGCGCTGCCTGCGCGACGCTGGTAGCGGAAATTGCCGAACGTCACACCGGACCGGTGGTGCTCATTGCACCAGATATGCAAAATGCTCTACGTTTGCATGATGAAATCAGCCAGTTCACCGACCAGATGGTGATGAATCTGGCGGACTGGGAAACCCTCCCTTACGACAGTTTTTCGCCTCATCAGGATATTATCTCCTCGCGTCTTTCCACCCTTTACCAGTTACCAACGATGCAACGTGGCGTACTGATTGTTCCGGTGAATACGCTTATGCAGCGCGTTTGCCCGCACAGTTTTCTCCACGGTCATGCGCTGGTGATGAAAAAAGGTCAGCGCCTGTCACGAGATGCATTGCGTACCCAACTGGACAGCGCCGGTTATCGCCATGTTGATCAGGTGATGGAGCACGGCGAATACGCCACGCGCGGCGCATTGCTGGATCTCTTCCCGATGGGTAGTGAGCTACCTTATCGTCTTGATTTCTTTGATGATGAAATCGACAGCCTGCGAGTATTTGATGTCGATAGCCAACGCACGCTGGAGGAAGTTGAAGCTATCAACCTGCTGCCCGCACACGAATTTCCGACCGATAAAGCGGCAATTGAACTGTTCCGCAGTCAGTGGCGTGATTCTTTCGAAGTAAAACGCGATCCAGAACATATTTATCAACAAGTGAGCAAAGGCACATTGCCTGCCGGGATCGAGTACTGGCAACCGCTATTCTTCAGCGAACCGTTGCCGCCACTGTTCAGTTATTTCCCTGCCAATACATTGCTGGTGAATACTGGCGATCTGGAAAACAGTGCCGAACGTTTCCAGGCTGACACGCTGGCGCGTTTTGAGAATCGCGGCGTCGATCCGATGCGTCCACTGCTGCCGCCACAATCGCTCTGGCTGCGGGTCGATGAACTGTTCTCAGAGCTGAAAAACTGGCCGCGTGTACAGCTAAAAAATGAACATTTACCGACAAAAGCAGCGAATGCCAATTTAGGCTTTCAGAAGTTGCCAGACCTTGCCATTCAGGCGCAACAAAAAGCCCCGCTGGATGCGTTGCGTAAATTCCTCGAGTCTTTCGACGGCCCTGTTGTGTTCTCGGTAGAAAGTGAAGGTCGCCGTGAAGCACTCGGTGAACTGCTCGCCCGTATAAAAATAGCTCCACAACGTATTATGCGTCTCGATGAGGCCAGTGACCGTGGGCGTTATCTGATGATTGGCGCTGCCGAACATGGTTTTGTTGATACGGTACGTAATCTGGCGCTGATTTGCGAAAGCGATCTGCTCGGTGAACGCGTTGCCCGTCGTCGTCAGGATTCTCGCCGTGCCATCAACCCCGATACACTGATCCGTAACCTCGCGGAGCTGCACATTGGTCAGCCGGTGGTGCATCTGGAGCACGGCGTCGGGCGCTATGCCGGAATGACCACCCTGGAGGCTGGCGGCATTACCGGCGAGTACCTGATGCTCACTTACGCCAACGACGCCAAACTGTATGTCCCGGTGTCGTCGCTGCATCTGATTAGCCGTTACGCCGGTGGCGCGGAAGAAAATGCCCCACTGCATAAACTTGGCGGCGATGCCTGGTCGCGGGCGCGGCAGAAAGCGGCGGAAAAAGTGCGTGATGTGGCAGCGGAATTGCTGGATATCTACGCGCAACGCGCCGCCAAAGAGGGCTTCGCGTTTAAACACGATCGCGAGCAATACCAATTGTTCTGCGACAGCTTCCCGTTCGAAACCACGCCGGATCAGGCGCAGGCGATTAATGCGGTGCTTAGCGACATGTGTCAGCCGCTGGCAATGGATCGTCTGGTGTGCGGCGATGTTGGCTTTGGTAAAACAGAAGTGGCGATGCGCGCCGCTTTCCTGGCAGTAGAGAACCACAAGCAGGTGGCGGTACTGGTGCCAACGACTCTTCTCGCACAGCAGCATTACGACAATTTCCGCGACCGTTTCGCCAACTGGCCGGTACGCATCGAAATGATCTCCCGTTTCCGCAGCGCCAAAGAGCAGACGCAAATCCTTACGGAAGTGGCGGAAGGGAAAATCGATATTCTTATCGGTACGCACAAACTGCTGCAAAGTGACGTCAAGTTTAAAGATTTAGGCCTGCTGATTGTCGATGAAGAGCACCGCTTCGGGGTGCGTCATAAAGAGCGCATTAAAGCGATGCGCGCGAACGTGGATATTCTGACGCTTACCGCAACGCCGATCCCACGTACGCTGAATATGGCAATGAGCGGAATGCGCGATCTGTCGATTATCGCCACGCCGCCCGCCCGTCGTCTGGCAGTTAAAACCTTTGTCCGTGAGTATGACAGTCTGGTGGTCAGAGAGGCTGTCCTGCGTGAAATTCTGCGCGGGGGACAGGTTTATTATCTCTACAATGATGTGGAAAACATCCAGAAAGCCGCCGAACGGCTGGCGGAACTGGTGCCTGAAGCGCGGATTGCCATCGGTCACGGGCAGATGCGCGAACGCGAACTGGAACGGGTGATGAATGATTTCCATCATCAGCGTTTTAACGTGTTGGTTTGTACCACGATTATCGAAACCGGGATCGACATCCCTACCGCCAACACCATTATTATTGAACGCGCGGATCACTTCGGTCTGGCGCAACTACACCAGTTGCGTGGCCGCGTCGGACGTTCGCATCATCAGGCGTATGCATGGCTGCTGACGCCGCATCCGAAAGCGATGACTACCGATGCGCAAAAACGTCTAGAAGCGATTGCGTCTCTGGAAGACCTTGGCGCGGGATTTGCGCTGGCAACGCACGATCTGGAGATTCGCGGCGCCGGTGAACTGCTCGGCGAAGAACAAAGTGGTTCGATGGAAACTATCGGTTTCTCGCTGTATATGGAGTTGCTGGAAAACGCCGTCGATGCACTGAAAGCCGGACGCGAGCCGTCGCTGGAAGATCTCACCAGCCAGCAAACGGAAGTCGAACTGCGGATGCCGTCGCTGTTGCCGGATGACTTCATTCCTGATGTAAATACCCGTCTGTCGTTCTATAAACGTATTGCCAGCGCCAAAACGGAAAGCGAACTGGAAGAGATCAAAGTCGAACTTATCGATCGCTTCGGTCTGCTGCCAGATCCGGCGCGAACCCTGCTGGATATTGCCCGTCTGCGCCAGCAAGCGCAGAAGCTGGGGATCAGGAAGCTGGAAGGGAATGAGAAAGGCGGCGTGATCGAATTTGCCGAGAAGAATCACGTGAATCCTGCCTGGCTGATTGGTTTGCTGCAAAAGCAGCCACAGCACTATCGTCTCGATGGCCCGACGCGCCTGAAGTTTATTCAGGATTTGGGCGAACGGAAAAAACGTATCGAATGGGTGCGCCAGTTTATGCGTGAACTGGAAGAGAACGCGATCGCATAATGGCAAATCGGGGGCGTTTCTGCGCCCCCATCCCCAACATTTACAAATTCTTTGCACTTCCCTGCACTATCCGACACTGCCACCATCCATAATTCAGACTTATCTTTTTATTACAATAACCTTATATTTATTATGGATTTTTGGTGATGATCAAAACGCGTTTTTCTCGCTGGCTAACGTTTTTTACGTTCGCCGCTGCCGTGGCTCTGGCGCTACCGGCAAAAGCCAACACCTGGCCGCTACCGCCAGCGGGTAGTCGTCTGGTTGGCGAAAACAAATTTCATGTGGTGGAAAACGATGGTGGTTCGCTGGAAGCTATCGCGAAAAAATATAACGTCGGCTTCCTCGCTCTGTTACAGGCTAATCCCGGTATTGATCCGTATGTACCGCGCGCAGGCAGTGTGTTAACCATTCCATTGCAAACTTTACTGCCAGACGCGCCGCGTGAAGGCATTGTGATCAACATTGCGGAGTTGCGTCTCTATTACTACCCACCGGGCAAAAATTCAGTGACCGTGTACCCCATCGGCATTGGTCAGTTGGGGGGTGACACACTGACGCCGACAATGGTGACTACCGTTTCGGACAAGCGTGCAAACCCAACCTGGACGCCGACTGCAAACATCCGCGCCCGTTATAAAGCCCAGGGGATTGAGCTTCCACCAGTCGTTCCGGCAGGACCGGATAACCCGATGGGCCATCATGCGATTCGTCTGGCGGCCTATGGCGGTGTCTATTTGCTTCACGGTACGAACGCCGATTTCGGTATTGGTATGCGGGTAAGCTCTGGCTGCATCCGTTTGCGCGATGACGATATCAAAACACTTTTCAGCCAGGTCAACCCCGGCACCAAAGTGAATATTATCAACACGCCGATTAAAGTCTCCACCGAACCAAACGGCGCACGTCTGGTGGAAGTGCATCAGCCGCTGTCAGAGAAGATAGATGACGATCCGCAATTGTTGCCGATTACGCTCAACAGTACGATGCAGGCATTTAAAAATGCTGCGCAAACTGACGCCGAGGTGATGCAGCGCGTAATGGACGTGCGTTCCGGAATGCCGGTTGATGTGCGCCGCCATCAAGTGAATCAACAGACGCTGTAAATCGCGAGCAAAAAAATCCCCGCAGCACAGGGTGTTGCGGGGAAAAAGCAGCAATAACAGGCATTAATGAGGGTTAATGCTTATTTATAAATTACTGCCGTTCCGTGGAGGGTATTCGGACCGGTTACTGAAGTTATACGGAAAGATTTAGCACCCATCTCATCCGCTTTTTGTGCCAGTTGTTCTTCCAGCGATCCCAGATTTGTCCCCGCGTTAGCACTGATAGTACCCACTTTTTGTTGACCTTCCGGTGTTGCCTGGACTTCAACAGCCGCAAAGCTGGCAAATGATATGGAGCTTAAAATCGCCGCAGCGATGAGGGTTTTTACGTTTTTCATAATAGTGACCTTATGCAGATGAATGGCGTCGCAAGCAATTACTTAACGATCGATAACTAAATGATAGATGTGATCTAGATCACATACAAGATGTTTTTTATAACATTCATTAATTAAATTAAAATTCTTTAAATTTCAGTTAAATAGAGAACAATTATTTTTCTGACTTCTGGACTGGTGAACGGAAGTGATTATTTTTATAATAACCATTCATTCACAGCTAAAAGGTACAACGGCATCATGGCAACTGACTCAACACATTGTGTAAAAAAAAGCCGTGGTCGCCCAAAAGTGTTCGACAGGGAAGACGCGCTTGATAAGGCCATGAAGTTGTTCTGGCAGCACGGTTATGAAGCGACTTCTCTTGCCGATCTCGTCGAAGCGACCGGAGCCAAAGCGCCAACGCTATACGCGGAGTTCACCAATAAAGAGGGATTATTCCGCGCCGTACTGGATCGCTATATCGACCGTTTTGCCGCAAAGCACGAAGCACAACTGTTTTGTGAAGAGAAAAGCGTGGTGTCTGCGCTGACTGACTATTTCGCTGCCATCGCCAACTGCTTTACCAGCAAAGATACCCCTGCTGGCTGCTTTATGATCAACAACTGCACCACGCTCTCCCCGGATTCAGGAGATATCGCCAATACGTTGAAATCACGCCACGCGATGCAAGAACGCACCTTGCAGCAGTTTTTATGTCAACGACAGGCGCGCGGGGAAATCCCGACCCACTGTGACGTGACGCATCTGGCGGAATTCCTTAATTGTATTATTCAGGGGATGTCGATCAGCGCCCGCGAAGGCGCATCGCTGGAAAAACTGATGCAGATTGCCCAAACCACTTTGCGTTTATGGCCCGAACTGGTGAAATAAAACGCAAAAAAAGCCCCTCAGCCTGAGCGAATGAGGGGCTAAATTGCAGAGTACAGCCTTGTTATACTTTGTTATTCAGAATCAGTTGCCCGTTGTTATCTAATTGGATTTGTGTACCCGGATCGCGGTCCATGCGGATTTTGCCCTGCTGATCGCCAATCTTATAGGTCACATCATAACCGAGCATTTTTTCTGACTTGTCATACACCGTTTTACAACGCTGTTGGGTGGTGGTGTAAGTATCACGTTCCTGGAGAGAGCCCTGGATCTGGTTACCAGCATATCCACCACCAAGCGCCCCAACGACTGTAGCAACATCCTTACCGCGACCACCGCCAAACTGATGCCCTATCACCCCACCAGCCACAGCGCCCAGAACTGAACCAGCGATGCGATTTTCATCCTGCACCGGCCGGCGATGGGTCACTGTGACATTGCGGCACTCCTGGCGCGGTGTTTTAACTGTTTCCTTGATTGGGATTGCAGAAACAACCTGAGCGTATTGCGGGCCACGTTCAAACACGTTCAGGCTGGCCACTGCCGCTACGCCCAGCGCAGCCGCGACACCAATCCCGATACCCGCCAACATTGATTTATTCACGGGAACACCTCCTTCTTTGCAGTTATGTCAATCATGCAATCGAAGGGGTGAAACAACCATCAGACAGAAGATGAAAAGCGCAGGAATAGCAGGAAATACTTAAGGATTCGGAGGAGTCTGAGGGAATGCCTGATGCGACGCTTAACGCGTCTTATCAGGCCTGCCGCTCGTACCATTTATCCTGGGCGGATAAGGCGTTTACGCCGCATCCGCCAGTACAAGTTGATTAATGCAGTTTCAAACGCGGACGGATAACGCGGTTGATACTACCTACCAACATCATTAGTCCAGTTTTGAAGTAGCCATGCAGCGCAATCTGATGCATCCGATACAGCGAGATATACACAAAGCGCGCAATACGCCCTTCAATCATCATTGAGCCGCGCGTCAGGTTACCCATCAGGCTACCGACGGTGGAGAAGTTCGACAGCGATACCAGCGAACCGTGATCTTTATACTGATAATTTTTCAGCGGTTTGCCATTCATCTGCGCCAGAATATTGTTCATTGCGCAGGTAGCCATCTGGTGTGCGGCCTGAGCGCGCGGCGGGACAAAACCCCCTTCCGGACGCGGGCATGACGCACAGTCGCCAATAGCGTAAATGTCTGGATCGCGCGTGGTTTGCAGCGTCGGTTCCACCACCAGCTGGTTGATACGGTTGGTTTCGAGACCGCCAATATCTTTCAGGAAATCTGGCGCTTTGATCCCGGCAGCCCACACCATCAGATCAGCCTCAATATATTCGCCATCTTTAGTGTGCAGACCACCTTTATCGGCGCTGGTGACCATGGTTTGCGTCAGCACGCGAACGCCCAGTTTCGTTAACTCATTGTGGGCGGCAGCAGAGATACGTGGCGGCAGCGCAGGCAAAATACGTTCGCCCGCTTCAACCAGCGTTACGTTCAACGCTTCGTTGGTCAGGCCTTTGTAACCGTAGCTGTGCAGTTGCTTGACGGCGTTGTGCAATTCAGCGGAGAGTTCTACGCCAGTCGCGCCGCCGCCAACAATCGCAATATTCACTTTGCCATTCGCGCCAAGGTTGGCAGAGTATTTCAGAAACAGATTCAGCATCTCCTGATGGAAACGACGCGCCTGATGCGGGTTATCGAGGAAAATACAGTTCTCTTTTACACCCGGCGTATTGAAATCGTTAGAGGTGCTGCCCAGCGCCATCACCAGCGTGTCATAAGCGATTTTGCGTTCCGGCACCAGCAGTTCGCCTTTCTCGTCGCGCAGTTCAGCAATGGTGATTGTTTTCGCTTCTCTATCGATATCAACCACAGAACCCAACTGGAACTGAAAACCATGATTACGCGCATGAGCCAGGTAACTCAGTGCATCGACGCCTTCATCGAGCGAGCCAGTCGCTACTTCGTGCAGCAGCGGTTTCCACAGGTGGCTGTGGTTGCGATCTACCAGCGTAATTTTGGCTTTTTTCTTACGTCCCAGCTTATGTCCAAGCTGTGTCGCCATTTCCAGCCCACCAGCACCGCCGCCGACAATCACAATCTTTTTCAATGGCGTAGTCAACGTGACCCCCTTAAATTTATTAACCAATTGTTAATTAATGGTTATGTGCATAGCCCTTAATTAACAGCAGGTTACAATGATGAAAATGCTCTTCGCTATTGAGAATAACATGAATGGTGCATTGGTCATACCAAAATTGATATGAATCAAGTTTTGTTGCTGAAAAGATAGGCGGATTTACTGGGTGAGATCAAAAAACAGAGATTGTTGTTTATTATTTAAGCTGGATCGGGAGAGTGAGGCGTATATGGAGGGCATTTGGTAGGCCAGATACAATGCGCAGCATCGCATCAGGCATTGGTGCACGGCTGTCGGCTATGGCGTGGACGCTTCATCCAACCTACAGAATCCGGGGCGCATCAGATACCAGCAAGGTTACCTGATACGACCGACGATAGCTTTTAACCGAGGGTTTTGAACGCCTTAATGCGCTGCAAATGCGGGGAGATATTTTTGAATTTGTGCGTCTGCTCTTCGTCCCAGACAATCTCGTAATAATGATGCAACTCTTCAGATGTCCGCTGACTGTTAAGCGCCTCATCGTTACGCGACAAAATCACCAGACAACGATCTCGATTCTTCTCACGGAAATTGGTCACACATTTAGTCGCGATATCGGTGTACTCTTCCGGGCGATCAATCTTCCCTTCCATGTTCTCGTAAGGGAACAAATTGGGGTTGAAGATCACCTGGCGGATATCGCAGAGAAAACCAATCCGTTCTGCCCAGTAACCGCCCAGCCCGACACCGCAAATTAGCGGGCGCTCGTCAACATTCAGTTGCAGCATTTTGTCTACTTCTTTGAGCAGATGCTGCATATCGTGTTTCGGATGCAGAGTGCTGTAGCTTATCAAGCGTACATCCGGGTCAATAAACTGCAATTGTAAAACTTTCTCGTGGTTACCCGGACTGTTAGAGTCAAAACCGTGTAAATAGATAATCATCGCTTCCTCACATAAGCCAGGGTTAGTGACCTGCTTTCTCTTCCTGCCAGCGTTCATGTAACTGATTCAGACGGGCGCTGATCTCTTTCCAGCGAGTCGAGTCCATCAGCTCCTGTCGCGAAAATGAACCTTTATGATACAAACGTGTAACACGCTCTGCCTTGATCGGTGACAGATTATCTAACACGCTGACGGCTCCCTTACGATTATTGCAGACCAGGATCATATCGCAACCCGCATCCAGTGATGCCTGCCCACGTTCGGCATAACTGCCCATAATCGCGGCACCTTCCATCGATAAATCGTCTGAGAAAATCACGCCGTCAAACCCCAGCTCCTGACGTAAAACGGTTTTCAGCCAGTAGGGAGAACCGCTCGCCGGACGCGGATCAACATCGCTGTAGATCACATGCGCAGGCATAATGGCGTCGAGTTTATTTTCGCGAATTAACGTACTGAAGACTGACATATCTTTGGCGCGAATTTCCGCTTGCGGACGTGGGTCGCACGGCGTCTCTTTGTGCGAGTCTGCCGTTACTGCACCGTGGCCTGGAAAGTGTTTACCAGTGGTTTTCATTCCGGCTTCATGCATACCATCAATAAACCGGCTGGCGATTGCTAGGGCTTTTTCGGGATCGGCATGGTAAGAACGCTCGCCAATCGCCGCGCTAATGTGCCCTACATCCAGCACGGGTGCAAAGCTGATATCAATATCCATGGCGATCATTTCGCTGGCCATCAACCAGCCTGCCTCTTGTGCCAGTTTGCCGCCTTCTTCCATTCCCAACAGCGCAGCGAATGATTGTGCCGCTGGCAAGCGGGTAAAACCTTCACGAAAACGCTGCACGCGCCCACCTTCCTGATCTACCGCCACCACCAGATGATTGCGCGAAGCTGTGCGGATTTGGCGCACCAGTTCGCGTAACTGGGCAGGATCATGATAGTTACGCGTAAAGAGAATCAGCCCACCCACCAGCGGATGCGCCAGTATTTCACGCTCTTCCGCGTCCAGTTCGTAACCTTCAACATCCAACATTACTGGACCCACACTGCTCTCCTTATTGTTTTATTGATAGCTGCCGCCAGGTGTCATCGGCAAGCCTGATAAATTGTTGATCGCCGCTTTGTTGCCAGCGGTACTCAAACCACCCTGCTTTGAGCATCAGCAACCAGGGAAACCAGCGCCTGACCTGACGCCATAATTGCGCCGGATTGATCTTTGCGCGCACGGCATAGTCATTGACCAATTGCCGGTGCTGCTCAGTATTTTCCACCCACACCGCCGCCAGTTCCAGCGCGATATCGCCATCACCAGCATACTCCCAGTCAATGAGTTTTAACCCAGAAGCACTATGCACTAAGTTTCCGGCATGAACATCCATATGCAATGGGCTTAAGCGTAATGGCTGTGGTTCCCGTATTTTGCGCAGACGTTTTAATAGTCGCAGCCAACCCGCTGTCCGCCGCGCAGGATCGCTTCGCTGCCAGTACCTTTCCAGTAACGGCAGCAGGGTTATTCGCCAGCCAAAGCGCGGTTGTTGATGCAGATAATACAGCAAGCCTGCCAGTTCGTCGGTATCCGGCAATTGCGTTTTTACCTCGCCGGGCAAATAGTCAACCACCATCCAGCCACGGATATAGAGATGTGGCTTCGGTGCAAGGTATGCCGGTAATCGTGATAACGCCCGATACTGGCGCAGGAACACGGACTGCGGTGCATCAGGATCGTGAGTCTGACGCACAACGAAACGCAGATCCTGATGTTCAATGAGAAAACTCCCGCCGCTAAGTCCATGATTAAACGTCGCGACGGGATGATACTGCGGGAAATAGCGCGACAATAATTCGTCGCGCGTGATGGGATTATTGTTGCTGAACGGCACCTTTACCTGACCAGATAATTTCACCCGTCTGCACCAGCATGAGTTGCATTTGCAGGGTCGGTGCGTTGACGTTACCAGAGGCACTGGAGTACAGCACATAATGAGCGCCGACGTTACGGGCAATGCCAATCGCTTTACTGCGAGTGCCTAAACTGTCCTGCGGCGACAAACCTAACTGCTGCTTGGCCATTGAAAGCTGTTGGGCAGAAACGAGTGTAAATTTACCGTTATTGGCCAGCGCATTACGTAGCGTTTCGGTCGCTTCTCCGGCATTCAGCGAGCCGTTAGTACGGTTGTTAACGCTATCAACCAGCAGAACGCTGCCTGCGGTCACACCATCAGCCCCAAGCATTTTACTGACCATCGGCTGCATTGCACCGTTCCAGTCATAATGACGAATATGCGGCGCAGGCGGTGCGGTTTGATCTTCGTGCTCAATTGGCCCTGGCTGCTGCGGGATCGTCGGCACCGATGGCACGGTTGGTACAGGCTGTTGCGGCTCGGCAGGTTGCTCCGGCGCAGGTTTCACCTCTTCTACCGGTGCTGGTTCTCGTTGCCCCACACACCCGGCGAGAAACATCGCCAGCGCGGTGATTAAGGCGTAGCGACTCATTTTTGTCATCAAGATTCACCCCTTACAAATATAGATAAAGTCTGACTTTGTGCGCCCCCAGATAATTGGCGCTGCCGTACAGAGTTACCGCCGAACGTGCGGGAATGGTAACGCTGCGGGGCGTTTCCAGAGGATGCATCTCCAGTCCTCTGGCGTCATACCAGTAAAAACGATAATGAACGGTAACGGGTTCTTGCCTTTCGTTATAAAGCGTCGAGGATGCAGAAGGCTGAATATCAGACATTGAAAGAACGGGCTTTTCTGCACTGATGCCCGCAGCCAGAAGAAATGACTCAATCACCAGAGATTGTTCTTCATTCACCGGAATCTCCGGATGTGAACGACACCCCACCAGCAATAACAGCGCCAGAGACACCAGCCCAAAGCATCCTTTTCTCATCGTTACAGACCTTTATGCGCCAGCATTGGGCCCAGAGGACGGCCACCCAGCAAGTGCATATGGATGTGGTACACCTCTTGCCCGCCATGGCGGTTGGTGTTCATGATCAGACGATAGCCATCTTCGGCAATGCCTTCTTGCTCAGCAATTTTTGCCGCTACAGTGATCATGCGTCCCAGCGCCTGCTCATGCTCGGCAGAGACGTCGTTTACGGTAGGAATCAGGATATTAGGAATGATTAAAATATGCGTTGGCGCTTGCGGCGAAATATCGCGAAACGCCGTTACCAGATCATCCTGGTAGACGATATCGGAGGGGATCTCACGACGAATAATTTTGCTGAAAATAGTTTCTTCTGCCACGACATTTTCCTTTTTCAAATAGTCATGCGTTGCGCCATGCTACGCCGCGCCACACTGCGAGTATAGAGTATGGTCGAGTTAAACCCGCTCTTTCAACCTTAACCCACGATTTATTAAGCAAAAAACCGTTTTACTGCCGCATACATCGCCATTATTCCCCTTTATGCCTGCGAATGAACCGAAAACACACTTTCTCTTTGGTTTACATGTTAAATATGAATGCGTATATTTCTCATTTGCATTACCATGAAAAATTATTAGCGCGCTAAATATTACTGCTCATCGCCCTCCTCTGGAATGAGCCTGACTACAACATAAATCAAGAGATTTCAGATGCTTTCGACACAATTTAACAGGGATAATCAGCATCAAGCCGCAGCCACGCCGTCGCTGCTCGCAGCCTGCATTGCTCTGGCTTTATTTCCTTCCGCTACACTGGCCGTGCCAACCGCCGAAGAAACAGTGATTGTTGAAGGGGCTGCCAATGCTCCAGTTAATGACGAAAATGATTACAGCGTAACGTCTACCTCTGTAGGTACTAAAATGCAGATGACTCAACGTGATATTCCACAGTCGGTCACTATTGTCAGCCAGCAGCGAATGGAAGATCAGCAACTGCAAACGCTGGGCGAAGTGATGGAAAACACTCTGGGGATAAGCAAAAGCCAGGCCGACTCCGACCGCACCCTCTATTATTCGCGTGGATTCCAGATCGATAACTATATGGTCGATGGCATCCCCACCTATTTTGAATCGCGCTGGAATCTGGGCGACGCACTCACGGATATGGCGCTGTTCGAGCGTGTAGAAGTGGTGCGTGGCGCGACCGGGCTAATGACCGGCACCGGCAATCCTTCTGCGGCGATTAATATGGTCCGCAAACACGCCACCAGCCGTGAATTTAAAGGCGATGTCTCGGCGGAATACGGTAGCTGGAACAAAGAACGTTATGTGGCGGATTTACAAAGTCCGCTCACGGAAGATGGTAAAGTCCGCGCACGAATTGTTGGCGGCTATCAGAACAACGATTTATGGCTGGATCGCTACAATAGCGAAAAAACTTTCTTCTCCGGCATTGTGGATGCTGATTTGGGCGAGCTGACCACATTTTCTGCCGGTTATGAATATCAACGTATTGATGTTAACAGCCCGACCTGGGGCGGCCTGCCACGCTGGAATACCGATGGCAGCAGCAACAGTTACGATCGCGCCCGCAGTACCGCGCCTGACTGGGCGTATAACGACAAAGAGATCAACAAAGTCTTTCTGTCACTGAAGCAGCGATTTGCCGATACCTGGCAGGCGACGCTGAATGCTACCCATTCCGAAGTCGAATTTGACAGCAAAATGATGTATGTCGATGCCTACGTAAATAAAGCAGATGGAACGCTGGTGGGACCATATGGCAGCTATGGCCCCGGATTTGATTATGTTGGCGGCACTGGCTGGAACAGTGGCAAACGTAAAGTTGACGCGCTGGATCTGTTTGCCGACGGCAGTTATGAATTATTTGGTCACCAGCACAATCTGATGCTCGGCGGTAGCTACAGTAAACAAAACAACCGCTATTTCAGCTCCTGGGCTAACGTTTTCCCCAATGAAATTGGCAGTTTCTACAACTTCAACGGTAACTTCCCGCAGACTAACTGGGCGCCGCAAAGCCTGGCGCAGGACGATACCACACATATGAAATCGTTATATGCCGCCACTCGTGTCACCCTTGCCGATCCGCTGCATCTTATCCTCGGCGCACGTTATACCAACTGGCGGGTTGATACGCTGACTTACAGCATGGAGAAAAACCACACTACGCCTTATGCGGGTCTGGTGTTTGACATCAATGACAACTGGTCGACCTATGCCAGCTATACCTCTATTTTCCAGCCGCAAAATGATCGCGACAGTTCGGGCAAATATCTGGCGCCAATCACCGGTAACAACTACGAACTGGGTCTAAAATCAGACTGGATGAATAGCCGTCTGACCACCACGTTAGCCATCTTCCGTATTGAGCAGGATAATGTCGCCCAGTCCACCGGAATGCCTATCCCCGGCAGTAACGGCGAAACCGCCTATAAAGCGGTGGATGGGACAGTAAGTAAAGGCGTGGAATTTGAACTTAACGGCGCAATTACCGACAACTGGCAGCTGACGTTTGGCGCAACGCGCTATGTGGCGGAAGATAACGAGGGGAATGCCGTTAATCCGAATCTGCCACGTACCACGGTTAAAATGTTTACCAGCTATCGGTCGCCTGTCATGCCAGAGTTGACGGTCGGCGGCGGCGTTAACTGGCAAAATCGGGTGTATACCGACACCGTGACACCGTATGGCACCTTCCGCGCCGAGCAAGGTAGCTACGCGCTGGTGGATCTGTTCACCCGCTACCAGGTGACGAAAAACTTCTCGTTGCAGGGGAACGTCAATAACCTGTTCGACAAAACCTACGATACCAATGTGGAAGGTTCTATCGTCTACGGCGCACCACGTAATTTCAGTATTACCGGCACGTATCAATTCTGATTAACACCTGTAAAAAAGGCAGCCATTCGGCTGCCTTAGTCTCCCCAACATTCTACTGATTAGTTGTTGCGGATGTACTCATCCATCTCGGTTTTCAGGTTATCGGATTTAGTACCGAAAATCGCCTGAACACCAGAACCAGCAACCACTACGCCCGCTGCGCCCAGTTTCTTCAGGCCAGCCTGATCCACTTTGGACACATCAGCAACGCTGACGCGCAGACGAGTAATACATGCGTCGAGGTTAGTGATGTTTTCTTTACCACCAAATGCGGCAACCAGAGCCGGAGCCATTTCGCTAGTACCGGTTGCTTTCGCATCTTCAGTTGCGTCTTCGCGGCCCGGCGTTTTCAGATCCAGAGCTTTAATCAGCACACGGAAGATGGTGTAGTAAACAATCGCATAACCAATACCGACAATCGGGAACAGCCACAGTTTGCTGCTGTTACCAGACAGTACGATGAAGTCGATCAGGCCGTGCGAGAACGAAGTACCGTCGCGCATTCCCAGCAGAATACAGATTGGGAATGCCAGACCAGCCAGAATAGCGTGGATGATGTACAGGATCGGCGCAACGAACATGAAGGAGAACTCGATCGGCTCGGTGATACCGGTCAGGAACGAGGTCAACGCAGCGGAGATCATGATACCGCCAACTTTAGCGCGGTTTTCTGGTTTAGCAGAGTGCCAGATAGCAATCGCAGCAGCCGGCAGACCGTACATTTTAAACAGGAAGCCGCCAGACAGTTTACCCGCAGTCGGGTCACCCGCCATATAACGCGGAATATCGCCGTGGAAGACCTGACCTGCTGCGTTGGTGTATTCACCAATCTGCATCTGGAAAGGTACGTTCCAGATGTGGTGCAGACCAAACGGCACCAGACAACGTTCGATGAAGCCGTAAATACCAAATGCAACTACCGGGTTCTGGTAAGCAGCCCACTGGGAGAAGGTCTGGATTGCGGAACCAATCGGCGGCCAAATGAAGGACAGCACAACGCCAGTAAAGATGGCAGCCAGACCAGAAATGATCGGTACAAAGCGTTTACCGGCAAAGAAGCCAAGATACTCAGGCAGCTTAATACGGTAGAAACGGTTAAACATGTACGCTGCAATCGCACCGGAGATGATCCCCCCAAGTACGCCAGTATCCGCCAGATGTTTAGCGGCAATTTCTTCAGCAGGTAAATGCAGTACCAGCGGCGCGACCACAGCCATGGTTTTTACCATGATGCCATAGGCAACAACTGCGGCAAGAGCGGATACGCCATCGTTATTGGTAAAGCCAAGGGCGACACCGATCGCAAAAATAAGTGGCATGTTTGCAAAGACGGAACCGCCTGCTTCTGCCATAACATGCGATACAACGGCTGGCAGCCAGCTGAAATTCGCGGAACCGACGCCCAGCAGAATACCTGCGATAGGCAGTACGGATACCGGCAGCATCAGCGATTTACCGACCTTTTGCAGGTTAGCAAATGCATTCTTAAACATAATTGAGAGTGCTCCTGAGTATGGGTGCTTTTTACGTTCTCACGCGTGGCAAGGGGGGAGAACCTTGCCGTGTACAGGGCATCTAAGCGCCCTTTATTTATTACACAGAGTAAAATAATTCAGTGTCGATTTGTTTGACGGCTATCACGTTTCAACTTCAGGTCTTTAGCGAAGTTGCACATTTTGACAAAACATATGTCAAAATGTTTCAAACATGGTTAGCCACCGCCCAATTTGCGGCGGTGAACTTTACTCGTTTTAACCATTAATTACGAGCTTAAAAAAAATTCATTCAACTGATGGACTGCAGGCGGGAAGCGTCGATGTGAAACAGACGGGCGAAGTTATCGGTGGTTACCTGCGCCAGTTCTTCAACGGCAACACCTTTCAACACAGCCATGTATTCTGCAACGTCACGAACCATCGCAGGTTGATTCTCTTTTCCTCGATGTGGCACTGGCGCCAGGTAAGGCGAGTCAGTTTCCACCAGTAGCCGATCCAGCGGGACATAACGCGCGGCATCGCGCAGTTGTTCCGCATTACGGAAGGTCACAATGCCGGAAAAGGAGATGTAAAATCCGAGATCCAGTAACTTGCCCGCCGTTTCTTTGTCCTCTGTAAAACAGTGTAGTACGCCACCACAATCCGTCACTTTTTCTTCACGCAGAATAGCCAGCGTATCGGCGCGGGCGTCACGCGTATGGACGATAACCGGCTTGTTCAGTTCGCGACCAATCTGGATATGATGAATGAAGGATTCTTGCTGACGGACTTTTGTTTCCGGCGTGTAATAATAATCCAGCCCGGTTTCACCCAGCGCAACAACGCCCTCTTCTGCTGCCAGACGGCGTAAATCTTCCACATCGTAGGGATCATTCTGGTTTAGCGGATGCACACCGCAAGAAAAAACGACGTTGTCACGTTCGCCAACCAGATCCCGCATATGCAGGTAACCGGGCAATGTCGTGGCGACCGCCAGACAAAATTTCACATCGCGCGCGGCGGCTTTCGCCAGAACGTCATCCACGTCCTTGTGTAAAGATTCATAATTCAAACCATCGAGATGGCAGTGTGAGTCGACTAAAAACATAATGTCTCTCTTAAAGATGAGGAACCGGTAACACAACGTCCGGTTGCAGGTAATGCTCAATACGCAGTAAAAGATCGGTAATGACAAGCTCGCGGTTTACGCCTGTGACAGAAATTAACTGCTCACGACTTTGGCAAACATCCCCCAGTATAGCCTGCAGGCGAGAGGGAGAAAGCTGGTTTGCCAGCGTGGCGACAACGCCAGGAACATCAACATTGGTGACTTGTGAAGCGCCATAATGGCGTTTGAGCGCATCCATCAACAAAGTTGCCAACCAGTGCAGACGCGCCGGAGCTTGTTCGTGGTTAAGTGCCGACAACATCGAATACCAGTCGCCAGATTGCACGCTGTTTGCCAACGCCTGACAAAGTGTCTCACGTGCCTGCCAGATATCCCCTTGAAACAGCCCCAATGCAGCGCCAGGCGAACCGGCGCTCAGGCGCAATGCGGTTAGCATAGCCTCTTGTGACATTGTCACTTCACGCGCAAGCCAGCTCACTGCGTACTGTTCCGGCGGCGGTGCAAGATAATGCAAGCGACAACGGCTGCGCAGTGTTGCCAGTAAGCGTTCAAGTTCTCGTGTAGCGAGGAAAAACCAGGTTTCCGCTGGCGGCTCTTCCAGTGTTTTCAGCAAGGCATTGGCAGCGGCATCGGTCAGCAAGGCGGCATCGGTGACCCAGACAACTTTCGCACCGCCTAATCGTGCGTGTTCATTAAGCTTTTCGGTGACTTCACGCACGGCATCAATGCCCAGAGCATTCTTCCCTTTTTCGGGAGCAAGAGTGTAATAATCGGGGTGCGTCCCCGCCTGCATCAACTGGCATCCGCGACAATGACCACAGCTTTTGTGGCCCTGCGGTTGTTGGCAAAGTAAATAACGGCTCAGAGCGTAGATTAAGGCATCATCGCCCATGCCAGGTAATGCCTGAATCAGTAGCGCATGGTGACCCCTTCCGGCCTGATAGCTGGCTACCAGTTTTTCGAAATCAGGTCGTAACCATGGATACCATCTCATTCGCCCTGCTCCTTAACCCAGTGAGTCACGGTGGTGCGAATCGCGTCCATGACATCTTCCAGCGATTGTGTTGCATCAATAGTGTGAATGCTTTTATCTTGTGCAGCCAGTTCCAGGTAGCGAGCGCGGGTGCGATTAAAGAAATCAAAAGACTCTTGCTCAATGCGATCCAGCTCGCCGCGCGCACGCGCGCGCTTAAGGCCTACTTCTGGAGTAACATCGAGATAGAGCGTTAAATCAGGGCGAAAATCCCCAAGAACGGCATCACGCAACGTTGCCAGCATATGCTGGTCAATACCACGACCACCGCCCTGATACGCCTGAGTGGAGAGATCGTGGCGATCACCAATCACCCATGTGCCATTTGTCAGTGCCGGTTTGATGACGGTTTCTACCAGTTGTACACGCGCGGCATAAAACATCAGCACTTCGGCTTTATCGGTAATGACTTCATCGCCTACCGATTTGATATCCAGCACCAGGCTTCTTAACTTTTCGGCAAGTTGCGTACCGCCGGGTTCCCGAGTGAAAACCATGTCGCGGATACCCAGTTGCTCAAGCGTCTCAACCACCACGTTGCGTGCGGTGGTTTTGCCTGCGCCTTCCAGCCCTTCAATGACGATATACTTACTGCGCATTTTTTTCCTTAAGCACTTTCAGATAATCCTGCACAGACTTGTTATGACTGGCAAGATTGGTATTAAACGTGTGACCACCTTTACCATCGGCCACAAAATAGAGATACGGCGTTTTTGCCGGATGCGCAGCAGCCTTCAGCGAATCCGCCCCCGGCGTAGCTATCGCACCTGGCGGCAAACCGGTAATGGTATAGGTGTTATACGCTGTCGGCGTTTCCAGGTCTGCACGAGAAAGTTTGCCATTATAACGCTCTCCCATCCCGTAAATCACGGTTGGGTCGGTCTGCAGGCGCATACCAATGCGTAAACGGTTGATAAATACCGAGGCAACCTGATCGCGTTCACTGGCAACGGCGGTTTCTTTTTCGATAATTGATGCCATCGTCACCAGCTGGTTTTTATCTTTATAAGGTAGACCGTCCGCACGCCCTTCCCAGGCGCTATCGACCGCTTTCACCATTTTCTTGTGCGCTCGCTTGAGTAACGCGACATCGGAGGTATTGGCGGTATACATCCAGGTGTCTGGCCAGAACCAGCCTTCAATCCACTCAGGGTTTTCCAGCTCCAGCGCCTGTGCCACAGTGGCGTATTTATCGTCGCTCAGCGTGTGCTTGACATACGGCGCCTCACGCAATTGTTTGAGGTAATCGCTCAGACGCATCCCCTCCACCAGGCGTAGTGGAAACTGTGCTTCTTTACCGCTTTCCAGCAATTTCAGCATCTCACGCACGGTCATCTGCGGTGTAAAGCGGTAAGTCCCGGCTTTGAAATGAGAAAGATCCGGCTCGATACGCAGCAGCCATTGAAATACCCGTGGGCGATTGATGATCTTATCGGCATAAAGTTGTTCACCGAGCGCCAGACGTCCGGTCCCTGGTTTCAGAGTAAATATCGTCTCTTCTTTAATAAGTAATTTGCTGTCGGCGAGGTGGCGAATCTTCCAGACGCCCACACCAGCGGCGATACCCAGTACCACCAGCAATAACAAAACAATCAATAACACTTTTTTCATGACTAATTCGGGTGCTCACAAAGTGGGGCTAAATATTCATATAGCGTTGTTGACGAAAAGGAGGCCTCGCCACAGGCACGCACGGGAATCACTGGCATCAACGCATTACAAACTACCATCTCATCTGCCTGCATCACCTCCTCCAGCGAGGCTTGTACTTCGACAAGCTGATAAGAGGATTGTGCCAGTAAACGGATGCAGAATTGTCGCATAATACCGTTGACACCAGCCTGATCCAGACGCGGCGTATAAACTACGTTGCTCTTGCGCCATAACAAATTAGCCGCACAGCATTCCGTAACCCACCCTTCGCTGTCAAGAACCAGCGCCTCATCGGCGTTTGTCTGCTCAAGATGAGAGCGAATTAGCACTTGCTCAAGCCGATTAAGATGTTTAATACCTGCGAGATAAGGATTGCGTCCAAGGCGTACTGGACTTAGCGCCAGAGTAATGCCCTCTTTGCGTAAGCGGTCATAATGTGCAGGGTAAGCCGCAACGGAGAGAATGCGCGTTGCCGGACCGCTGTTCAATGTGCTGTATCCTCGCCCACCACTGCCGCGACTGATCACCACTTTCAGCACACCGTTCTGCTGTGCTGCTGCCAGCGTTTTCATCTCTTGCTCAAGCTGCGGCCAGAAATCACAGGCGATCATTAACCGCTGAGTGGCTTCCTGTAGTCGCTGTATATGCGCGGATAACAAACTGACTTCACCGTCGATAATTCTGGCTGTAGTGAAACAACCATCGCCAAATTGCGTTGCCCGATCGCTTGCTGCCAGCGAATCCTGTTTATGACCGTTAATTAAGAACATACCGGCTCCTTATCAGAGGATTGTTAGTGTGGCAGCATGTTCACTGCGGAACAAGTCTGAATAAAACCTAAGAAAAAAGGCCCGCAAGCGGACCTTTTATACAGGTGGGAAATAGCAACTTAGATCTTTTTAAAGATCAAAGAACCATTAGTGCCACCGAAGCCGAAGGAGTTACACAGGGTATACTCCATTCCGCTGACCTGACGTGCTTCATGCGGTACGAAATCCAGATCGCAACCTTCATCCGGGTTATCCAGGTTGATGGTCGGCGGAACAGCCTGATCGCGCAGCGCCAGGATGGAGTAGATAGACTCTACCGCACCCGCCGCACCTAACAGGTGACCGGTCATGGATTTCGTGGAGCTTACCAGTACACGGCTTGCAGCTTCACCGAAGATGGTTTTCACTGCCTGCGCTTCGGCTTTATCGCCAGCAGGCGTTGAAGTACCGTGCGCGTTAACGTAGCCAATCTGGCTCGCTTCAATACCTGCATCACGCAGAGCATTTGCCATTGCCAGAGCTGCGCCTGCGCCATTTTCCGGCGGCGACGTCATATGATAGGCATCGCTGCTCATACCAAAGCCGACGAGTTCAGCGTAAATTTTCGCACCGCGTTTTTTCGCGTGTTCGTACTCTTCGAGCACCAGCATACCGGCACCATCGCCCAGTACGAAACCATCACGCTCTTTATCCCACGGGCGGC
Organism: Escherichia sp. MOD1-EC6475; assembly: GCF_003046645.1. Taxonomy (NCBI): domain Bacteria; kingdom Pseudomonadati; phylum Pseudomonadota; class Gammaproteobacteria; order Enterobacterales; family Enterobacteriaceae; genus Escherichia; species Escherichia sp. MOD1-EC6475. The sequence continues at coordinate 132,541 of NZ_PZKQ01000025.1, forward strand.
TAGCCGCTTGCGGGTTATCATTGCGGGTAGATAATGCACGTGCCGCGCCGAAACCGCCAACGCCCAGCGGCGTACTGGCTTTCTCTGCGCCACCTGCAACCATCACGTCAGCATCGCCATACGCGATAATACGCGCAGCATGACCAATGTTGTGCACGCCGGAAGTACAGGCGGTCGCGATAGAGATGCTTGGGCCACGCAGGCCATACATGATAGTCAGGTGACCTGCCACCATGTTCACAATCGTTGACGGAACGAAGAATGGGCTGATCTTACGTGGACCACCGTTCATCAAAGATGTGTGGTTTTCTTCGATCAGTCCGAGGCCGCCAATCCCGGAGCCAATTGCGGCACCAATGCGGGTTGCGTTCTCTTCCGTTATTTCAAGGCCAGAATCCTGCATGGCCTGAACGCCAGCGACAATTCCATATTGAATGAAGGCATCCATCTTGCGCTGTTCTTTGCGCGAGATAATGTCCTCACAGTTAAAATCCTTTACTAAGCCAGCAAATTTCGTTGCATAGGCGCTAGTATCGAAATGGTCGATTAGGCTGATGCCACTCTGACCGGCAAGCAGAGCTTTCCAGGTAGACTCTACGGTATTGCCGACAGGAGACAACATGCCCAGTCCGGTCACAACTACACGACGCTTAGACACGTTTGTCCTCCAGGGAGGGAAAAAATGATTCTAGTGGGACAAAAAGATAAAACTCAGGCGGTCGAACGACCGCCTGGAGATGTTCACTTACGCCTGGTGGCCGTTGATGTAATCAATGGCAGCCTGAACGGTGGTGATTTTCTCAGCTTCTTCGTCCGGAATCTCAGTATCAAACTCTTCTTCCAGAGCCATTACCAGCTCAACGGTGTCAAGAGAATCCGCGCCCAGGTCTTCAACGAAAGAAGCATTGTTGGTAACTTCTTCCTGCTTAACGCCCAGCTGTTCGCCGATAATTTTCTTAACGCGTTCTTCGATAGTGCTCATACTCTTAAATTTCCTATCAAAACTCGCTTTCGCGATGGTTTTCGTAGTGTATAAAATGTTGAAAAATTTGCAACTAAATCCCGGCAGGTCTTACCACGATTTTACGTTATTTTGAGGCCATACCCCCCAACAACGCAAATCATTTTGCACTAATTATTACTCATAACCACGCAGACTGCGCGCAACATGAGCATTTTGTGCAAATCGCGGTCAGACCATGTACATCCCGCCGTTCACATGCAAAGTTTCACCCGTGATGTAAGCTGCTTCGTCGGATGCCAGGAATGCAACCGCGTTGGCGATTTCCTGTGCGCCGCCGAGGCGACCCGCAGGAACCTGCGCCAGGATACCCGCACGCTGGTCATCGCTCAGCGCACGTGTCATGTCCGTTTCAATAAAGCCCGGAGCAACAACGTTTACAGTAATACCACGTGACGCAACTTCGCGCGCCAGGGATTTACTGAAGCCGATCAAGCCCGCTTTCGCCGCAGCGTAGTTGGCCTGACCGCCATTTCCCATGGTACCAACCACAGAACCGATAGTGATAATACGACCATGACGCTTTTTCATCATAGCGCGCATTACCGCTTTTGACAGACGGAAAACAGATGAAAGGTTGGTTTCGATAATATCGTTCCACTCATCATCTTTCATTCGCATTAACAGGTTATCACGAGTGATACCGGCATTATTGACCAGGATATCGACTTCACCAAATTCTGCGCGAATTTTTTCCAGAACAGATTCGATAGATGCCGGGTCGGTCACATTCAACATCAGACCTTTACCGTTATCACCTAAATAATCGCTGATCGCCTGAGCACCGCTTTCACTGGTCGCAGTACCGATAACTTTCGCGCCACGAGCTGCGAGCGTTTCCGCAATTGCGCGACCAATCCCACGGCTTGCACCGGTTACCAGTGCGATTTTTCCTTCAAAATTCATGTTTTTCCTCTTTTAAAGCTCGAGCGCCGCTGCCATCGCTGAAGGTTCGTTCAGCGCCGAGGCGGTCAGGGTGTCGACAATGCGTTTTGTCAGGCCAGTAAGCACTTTGCCTGGTCCCACTTCATAAAGATGTTCAACGCCTTGCGCTGCCATGTATTCAACAGATTTCGTCCATTGAACCGGATTATACAGCTGACGTACCAGCGCATCACGGATAGCATCGCCATTAGTTTCGCATTTCACATCAACGTTATTCACAACCAGGACGGTTGGGGTATTGAAGGTGATTTTCGCCAATTCAACAGCCAGTTTATCGGCAGCCGGTTTCATCAGCGCACAGTGAGACGGTACGCTCACTGGCAACGGCAACGCACGTTTTGCGCCCGCAGCTTTACAGGCAGCACCTGCACGCTCAACCGCTTCTTTATGACCGGCAATAACGACCTGCCCCGGAGAGTTAAAGTTTACCGGAGAAACCACCTGACCTTCTGCAGCTTCTTCGCAAGCTTTAGCAATAGACGCATCATCAAGACCGATGATTGCCGCCATTGCGCCTGTCCCTTCCGGTACAGCTTCCTGCATGAACTTGCCGCGCATCTCAACCAGACGCACTGCATCAGCAAAATCAATCACACCAGCGCAAACCAGCGCGGAGTATTCACCCAGGCTGTGACCGGCCATCATCGCCGGTGCTTTACCGCCCTGCTGCTGCCACACACGGTACAACGCAACAGATGCAGTCAACAGCGCAGGCTGGGTTTGCCAGGTTTTATTCAGTTCTTCGGCAGGCCCCTGCTGGGTCAGCGCCCACAGGTCGTAGCCCAGCGCCGCAGAGGCTTCAGCAAACGTTTCTTCGACAATAGGATAGCTCGCCGCCATATCAGCCAGCATCCCAACGGTTTGAGAGCCCTGTCCAGGGAACACAAATGCAAATTGCGTCATCTTTAAATCCTTATCCTAGAAACGAACCAGCGCGGAGCCCCAGGTGAACCCACCGCCAAAGGCTTCAAGCAGAACCAGCTGTCCAGGCTTGATACGCCCGTCGCGTACAGCTTCATCAAGTGCACAAGGCACAGAAGCGGCAGAGGTATTACCGTGTCGATCCAGCGTCACGACGACATTGTCCATCGACATGCCGAGTTTTTTCGCCGTCGCGCTGATAATACGCAAGTTCGCCTGATGCGGAACCAGCCAGTCCAGTTGGGAACGATCAAGGTTATTTGCCGCCAGCGTCTCATCAACGATGTGCGCCAACTCGGTTACCGCAACCTTGAAGACTTCGTTGCCCGCCATGGTCAGATGAATTGAATTTTCTGGATTCACACGGTCGGCGTTAGGCAATGTCAGCAATTCACCATAGCTGCCATCGGCATGAAGATGCGTGGAGATAATTCCAGGCTCTTCAGAGGCAGCAAGCACCGCAGCGCCCGCGCCGTCGCCAAAAATGATAATGGTCCCGCGATCTGTTGGATCGCAGGTGCGCGCCAGCACATCGGAACCGACGACCAGAGCATACTTCACCGCACCAGATTTCACATATTGATCGGCTACGCTCAGCGCGTAGGTGAAACCTGCACAGGCTGCAGCAACGTCAAACGCCGGGCAACCTTTGATGCCCAACATGCTTTGAATCTGACATGCTGCGCTCGGGAAGGCGTGCGTGGCAGAAGTTGTTGCCACAACGATCAGGCCAATCTGGTCTTTATCAATGCCCGCCATTTCAATTGCACGCGTCGCCGCTTCGAAGCCCATGGTAGAAACGGTTTCGTTTGGCGCGGCAATGTGGCGTTCGCGGATGCCAGTACGAGTGACAATCCACTCGTCAGAGGTATCCACCATTTTTTCCAGATCGGCGTTTGTCCGCACTTGTTCGGGCAGATAGCTGCCAGTACCAATAATCTTCGTATACATGTACGCTCAGTCACTTTTCGGTTATATACCGTCACTTGCAAACTGCGAGTTCGCTGGCAGCGTCCTGCTACCGCAGAGATCCGCTTTTGCCACCGTCCAACAGCTCAAAACCAGCTGGGTATACAGATTCCAGGCGAGCGGCAATTCGCTGAGGAACTTGTCGCTGCACCGCCTGCACTGCCTGTTCAATCGCGACCGCAAAAGCTCGCTGATTGGCTGCACCATGACTTTTTATCACCGTGCCGCGCAATCCTAACAGACAGGCGCCGTTATACTGGTCGGGGTTGAGGTGACTGAATCGCCTCGTCAGGCTCTTTTGTAGCCAACGCTTTAATAACAGTAGCCACCACGACCGTTTTTTCCCTTCTCCCTGAGATTTCAGCAGAGAAAGGAACATCCTGACAACACCTTCCATCGTCTTTAATGTGACATTTCCTGTAAAGCCGTCACAGACCAACACATCTGTCTTGCCAGTTAATAACTCATTGGCTTCAAGATAGCCGATATAATTGATAGAAGGGATTGTTTTAAGCACCGCTGAGGCATCCCGAATACTGTCGAGACCCTTTACTTCTTCTTCACCAATATTGAGCAACGCCACGCGAGGATTTGGAATTTCCACCACCTCTTCAGCCAAAACTGAGCCCATAATGGCAAATTGCACCAACATTGTGCTGTCACAATCGACGTTGGCTCCTAAATCGAGAACCACCGTTTTGCCCTTTTGTTGATGCGGTAACACCGTCACCAACGCCGGGCGCTCAATCCCCTCCAGGGGCTTGAGTAATAATTTAGCCAGCCCCATCAGCGCCCCGGTATTGCCAGCACTGACACAGGCTTGCGCTCGACCTTCTTTCACCAGCTCCAGCGCCACGCGCATTGAGCTACCGCGACTGGCGCGGATAGCCTGCGAAGGCCGGGCATCACTGGCGATAACTGACTGCGCAGGAATAATCTGCAAACGCGAACGTTGTTCAAAATCAGCTTTAGCAAGTAATGGCGTGATGGCGTCGGGGTTACCGACTAAAAGAAGAGTGAGTTGCGAATTAGAGTTCAGTGCCTGCAAAGCTGCAGGCACTGTCACAGAAGGGCCAAAATCACCCCCCATGACATCTAACGCCAGGGTTAGACGTGTCAAGGTATCGTCGCCGCCCGGTTTGGTCTTTCCCCAGTTGCCTGGGGAAAATCCTCACTAAGCTTCATCACGCAGATGCGTGATTACTTAGCGATGACCTTGCGGCCACGGTAGTAACCGTCGGCAGTGATGTGGTGACGCAGGTGTTTTTCACCAGAAGTTTTGTCTACAGACAGGCTGGTGACTGCGGTCAGCGCGTCATGGGAACGACGCATGCCACGTTTGGAACGGGTTGGTTTATTCTGTTGTACGGCCATGGACCTTACTCCTCAATTACGGTTTATCCCCGATCCAACGGGGAGCACCAATTACTTACGCTTTAAGCTGGCTAATACGGCAAATGGGTTTGGCTTTTGCGCTTCTTCAGGCAGTTCACCAAAGACCATGTCCGCTTCGGACACTTCACAGTGTTCAGAATCATGCACCGGAACTACCGGCAAGGCGAGGATGATTTCATCTTCAACCATTGCAAGCAGATCGATTTCACCGAATTCGTTAACCTCAATCGGTTCATACGCTTCCGGCAGTGCTTCAGCCTGTTCGTCTGAACGCACAGGACTAAAACAATACGTTGTGTAGACCTGATGAGTAAACGGCTTCCCGCAACGCTGACACTCGAGCGTTACCGTCACCTTCGCATCGCCGTTTAACACTGCGAGACGTTGGTTATCGATAGCGAACGACATGGAGCATTCCACATCACTGTCCACACTGACTACGGATTCGGCGACGCGCTCAACCTGATCAGGAGTATAGATACCCTGGTAATCAAGGCGTTTTTGAGCCGTACGAACCGGATCGAGAGTCAGGGGTAATTTTACCTTTTGCATAGGGCGCGCATATTAACTTTGTAACGTCATAGAGTCAAAGAAAAAGGCAGCCTGTGGTTGCCTTTTGCCAATAATTCGCACACATTGCGGGTTACTGCTTTATTTTCGTTCAGTGCTGATAACGAACATCAACCTGCAAAACGAAGCGCATAGTTTAAAATGGCTATCATCAATACGCTATATCTGATGGAAAAAAATATGTCTAAACTTATTTTAGCCTCCACTTCGCCCTGGCGCCGCGCCTTACTTGAAAAACTACAAATCTCTTTCGAATGTGCCGCTCCGGAGGTCGACGAAACCCCGCATAGCGATGAATCGCCGCGCCAGCTGGTGCTCCGGCTGGCACAAGAAAAAGCGCAATCCTTAGCATCACGTTATCCCTCTCATTTAATTATCGGTTCAGACCAGGTGTGTGTTCTTGATGGCGAAATCACCGGTAAACCGTTAACGGAAGAAAATGCGCGTCTGCAATTACGCAAAGCCAGCGGCAATATTGTCACCTTCTATACTGGGCTGGCGCTGTTTAATTCGGCGAGCGGGCATCTGCAAACGGAAGTGGAACCTTTTGACGTTCATTTCCGCCACTTAAGCGAGGCGGAGATTGATAATTACGTGCGTAAAGAACATCCCCTGCACTGCGCTGGCAGTTTTAAGAGTGAAGGGTTTGGCATTACGCTATTCGAGCGTTTAGAAGGACGTGACCCTAACACGCTGGTTGGTTTGCCGCTTATCGCGCTCTGTCAGATGTTACGTCGGGAAGGGAAAAACCCGCTGATGGGGTAGTTTTGTCTGCCGGATAAAGCATTTACGCCGCATCCGGCAATCGGTTCTGGCAGCCTGACGCGACGTAAACACCTTATCAGGTCTACCACCCATTATATCTGGCTTATATGTTTGTATTAACGCGCATTACGCAGTTTCTGCAAACAACGCCTCAGACCATCATCCATCGGCGCTTCGATACGCATCACCTCACCCGTTCCCGGATGGGTAAACTTCAACGCTGCCGCGTGCAGGAACAAACGCTTCAGCCCCGTTCCGGTCTCAGTGAGCTGTTGATCAAACTCACGATCGCCGTAACGATCATCAAACGCAATCGGATGACCAGCGTATTGAGTATGCACACGGATCTGGTGTGTACGTCCGGTAACCGGACTGCAACGAACCAGCGTGGCAAACACATAGCGTTCTTCCACTTTGAAGCGCGTTTCTGACGGTTTACCTTCCTGGCTCACACGCACAATACGTTCGCCGCTTTGCAGAATATTCTTCAGCAGCGGAGCCTGGACACTCTTCACGTGCGACTGCCACTGACCGCGTACCAGCGCCAGGTAATCTTTTTGCATCCCTTTTTCACGTAATTGCTCATGCAGAGAACGTAACGCCGAACGTTTTTTCGCTACCAGCAATACACCTGAAGTGTCCCGGTCGAGTCGATGCACCAGTTCAAGAAATCGCGCTTCCGGGCGCAACGCCCTCAGCCCTTCAATAACGCCGAAACTTAAACCACTGCCGCCATGCACCGCCGTACCTGAGGGTTTATTGAGCACCAGGATATGATCATCTTCATATAAGATGACGTCCGCCAGCGCCGCCACTTTTTGCAGATGCGGCGAAACGGCCTCTTCTTCCCGTTCGGCAACGCGAACCGGCGGAATACGCACTTCATCACCAGCTTCGAGTTTATATTCAGGCTTAATACGTTTTTTGTTCACCCGCACTTCGCCTTTACGCAAAATACGGTAAATCATACTTTTTGGTACGCCTTTCAATTGGGTACGCAAAAAGTTGTCGATACGTTGCCCCGCTTCATCAGCGGTGATAGCAACGATTTTTACGGATGGAGTCTCTGTTTTCATGGTGGGCGATTCTAAATAGCCAACAGGATTCGCGCCACTCATTTTTCTATGCTTATATTTAGTTCTGCACCTTATTACTTCCCAGTGCAATCACTTAATTGATGGTTATTAAACCAATCGCCAGCAAGAAGTGAAAAAACTGTGAGTAAGTGGGTGATAAATGGTAAAAGTCATCTTGCTATAACAAGGCTTGCAGTGGAATAATGAGAACGTTTCCGTGTCCAACCTTGTTAAAACAAGAAATTTTACGGAATACCCCATTTTGCCCGACCGATCATCAACGCAGCAATGGCGTAAGACGTATTGATCTTTCAGGCAGTTAGCGGGCTGCGGGTTGCAGTCCTTACCGGTAGATGGAAATATTTCTGGAGAGTAATACCCAGTCTGTTTCTCTGATAATTGCGCTGTTTTTCCGCATGAAAAACGGGCAACCGACACTCTGCGCCTCTTTGAGCTGACGATAACCGTGAGGTTGGCGACGCGACTAGACACGAGGCCATCGGTTCACACCCGGAAAGGCGTTACTTTGCCCGCAGCTTAGTCGTCAATGTAAGAATAATGAGTAAGTTACGATGAAAAGAATGTTAATCAACGCAACTCAGCAGGAAGAGTTGCGCGTTGCCCTTGTAGATGGGCAGCGTCTGTATGATCTGGATATCGAAAGTCCAGGGCATGAACAGAAAAAGGCGAACATCTACAAAGGTAAAATCACCCGCATTGAACCGAGTCTGGAAGCTGCTTTTGTTGATTACGGCGCTGAACGTCATGGTTTCCTCCCACTAAAAGAAATTGCCCGCGAATATTTCCCTGCTAACTACAGTGCTCATGGTCGTCCCAACATTAAAGATGTGTTGCGTGAAGGTCAGGAAGTCATTGTTCAGATCGATAAAGAAGAGCGCGGCAACAAAGGCGCGGCATTAACCACCTTTATCAGTCTGGCGGGTAGCTATCTGGTTCTGATGCCGAACAACCCGCGCGCGGGTGGCATTTCTCGCCGTATTGAAGGCGACGACCGTACCGAATTAAAAGAAGCACTGGCGAGCCTCGAACTGCCTGAAGGCATGGGGCTTATCGTGCGCACCGCAGGCGTCGGCAAATCTGCTGAGGCGCTGCAATGGGATTTAAGCTTCCGTCTGAAACACTGGGAAGCAATCAAAAAAGCCGCTGAAAGTCGCCCTGCTCCGTTCCTGATCCATCAGGAGAGCAATGTTATCGTTCGCGCATTCCGCGATTACTTACGCCAGGACATCGGCGAAATCCTTATCGATAACCCGAAAGTACTCGAACTGGCGCGTCAGCATATCGCTGCATTAGGTCGCCCGGATTTCAGCAGCAAAATCAAACTGTACACGGGTGAAATTCCACTGTTCAGCCACTACCAGATCGAATCGCAGATCGAGTCCGCTTTCCAGCGTGAAGTCCGTCTGCCGTCTGGTGGCTCCATTGTTATCGACAGCACCGAAGCGTTAACCGCCATCGACATCAACTCCGCTCGTGCAACTCGCGGCGGCGATATCGAAGAAACCGCGTTTAACACCAACCTGGAAGCTGCCGATGAAATTGCTCGTCAGCTACGCCTGCGTGACCTCGGCGGTCTGATTGTTATCGACTTCATCGACATGACGCCAGTACGCCACCAGCGTGCCGTAGAAAACCGTCTGCGTGAAGCAGTACGTCAGGATCGTGCGCGTATTCAAATCAGTCATATCTCTCGCTTTGGCCTGCTGGAGATGTCCCGTCAGCGCCTGAGCCCGTCGCTGGGTGAATCCAGCCATCACGTCTGCCCGCGTTGCTCTGGTACTGGCACCGTGCGTGATAATGAATCCCTGTCGCTCTCTATTCTGCGTCTGATTGAAGAAGAAGCCCTGAAAGAGAACACTCAGGAAGTCCACGCTATTGTTCCTGTCCCTATTGCCTCTTACCTGCTGAACGAAAAACGTTCTGCGGTAAATGCAATTGAAACCCGTCAGGACGGCGTGCGCTGTGTGATTGTACCAAACGATCAGATGGAAACTCCGCACTACCACGTACTGCGCGTGCGTAAAGGGGAAGAGACGCCGACCTTAAGCTACATGCTGCCGAAGCTGCATGAAGAAGCAATGGCGCTGCCGTCAGAAGAAGAGTTTGCGGAGCGTAAACGTCCGGAACAACCTGCACTGGCAACTTTTGCCATGCCGGATGTGCCACCTGCTCCAGCCCCGGCTGAACCTGTAGCACCTGCAGCAGCTCCGGCGCCTAAAGCAGCGCCGACTACGCCTGCGGCTCCTGCCCAACCAGGCCTGTTAAGCCGTCTCTTCAACGCCCTGAAATCGCTGTTCAGCGGTGGTGAAGAAACCAAACCAACCGAGCAGCCTGCACCGAAAGCAGAAGCGAAACCGGAACGTCAACAGGATCGCCGTAAGCCTCGTCAGAATAATCGCCGTGACCGTAATGAACGCCGCGACACGCGTAGCGAACGTACAGAGGGTAGCGATAATCGCGAAGAAAACCGTCGTAATCGTCGCCAGTCACAGCAGCAGACTGCCGAGACGCGTGAGAGCCGTCAGCAGACTGATGTAACAGAAAAAGCGCGTGCCACCGACGAGCAGCAAGCACCGCGTCGTGAGCGTAGTCGTCGCCGCAACGATGATAAACGTCAGGTACAACAAGAAGCGAAGGCACTGAATGTTGAAGAGCAATCTGTTCAGGAAACCGAACAGGAGGAGCGTGTACGTCCGGTTCAGCCGCGTCGTAAACAGCGCCAGCTAAATCAGAAAGTGCGTTACGAGCAAAGCGTTGCGGAAGAAGTAGTCGCCGCACCGGTGGTTGAAGAAACCGTCGCCGCCGAACCTGTTATGCCGGAAGCGCCTGCCCAGCGTACTGAACTGGTGAAAGTACCATTGCCAGTCGTTGCACAAACTGCGCCGGAACAACAACAAGAAGAGAACAATGCCGATAACCGTGACAACGGTGGTATGCCGCGTCGTTCTCGCCGCTCGCCGCGCCACCTGCGCGTGAGTGGTCAGCGTCGTCGCCGCTATCGTGATGAGCGTTATCCGGTTCAGTCACCAATGCCATTAACCGTAGCGTGTGCGTCTCCTGAACTGGCCTCTGGCAAAGTCTGGATTCGCTATCCGGTAGTACGTCCGCAAGATGTACAGGTTGAAGAGCAACGCGAACAGGAAGAAGTACAGATGCAGCCGATGGTGACTGAAGTTCCTGTCGCCGCCGCCGTCGAACCCGTCGTTACTGCGCCGGTTATTGAAGAAGTGACCGAAACCGTAGAAGCACCAGTTCAGGTTGCGCAAGCGCAACCGGAAGTGGTTGCCGCAGCGGTAACTGAACAGCCACAGGTGATTGCCGAGGCTGATGTTGCTGTAGCACAGGACGTTGCAGAACATGCGGAGCCAGTGGTTGAACCACAGGAAGAGACGGCAGATATTGAAGAAGTGGCTGAAACTGCCGAGGTTGTGGTTGCCGAACCTGAAGTTGTCGCTCAACCTGCCGCACCTGTGGTTGCTGAAGTCGCAGCAGAAGTTGAAACGGTAGCCGCTGTTGAACCTGAGGTCGCAGCTGAGCATAACCACGCTACCGCGCCGATGACACGCGCTCCGGCTCCGGAATATGTTCCGGAAGCACCGCGTCACAGTGACTGGCAGCGCCCTACTTTTGCCTTCGAAGGTAAAGGTGCCGCAGGTGGTCATACGGCAACGCATCATGCCTCTGCCGCTCCTGCGCGTCCGCAACCTGTTGAGTAATCATTAGCTCAAAGTAATCAAGCCCTGGCAATCGCTGGGGCTTTTTATTTCATCTTTGAATCAACAGATTCAAATTCATCAAATGGCATTCTTGCTAGCCAACTACTCAAATCAGGCAAAAAAATGCCCGCCCCGGCGATCCCAGAGCAGGCAGACAAAACATACCCAGTTTCATGATATGTTTGAAAAAGTGCTTATTTGTTGAGCTGGAAAAGCGATAACCCCTGCATATCAGTAAACGCTTTGTACGACGCCTGCAACGCCGTTTGCTGCATGATGTAAGATGAAATAGTCGCGTTCCAGTCCACATCAACCAAATCACTCATCTGCTGCGTTTGGCCTAAAGCGCGATCGCTGCCTAAAGAATCAAGCGACTCCAGCTCGTTCAGCTGTGTGCCTAATTCCGCGCGTACGGTGAGCACATTATTCAGCGAGTTTTTCAGGCCACGGTTGGTTTTATCTAACGCCGCAGCGGAGGTTTCTTTATCCGCTTCACTATCCGCAATCGGTGTTTTAAGCGCCGCAATGGCGCTATCCAGCATGGCAAAAAGATTGGTTTCAGAATCGCTACCGTCAGGTTCCGCTACTGCATTACTGGTAATGCTATTAAAAATTTTGTCGCCGGTATGCCCTATCACCATCGAACGCGAAGCATCGACCTGCTGCTTAATACTTTCTGTTCCGCCGACATATTTACCTTTCTCTTCGCTAAACGGCGCGGTTTCTGTTTTATAACCCGCAAAAATGTAGCGCCCGTTACCGTCAGTGGTATTCGCCAGATTCAACAACTGGTCACGTAGCCCCTGAATATCCGTTGCCAGCGATGCACGGTCATCGTCACTCAAGGTGCCGTTGCTGGCATAGACAATTTTCTCCTGAGCATTCTGGATAGCAGTGGTCACCTGGCTAAGCACACTCTCTTCCAGTGACACTTTTTGAGTGGCAAAAGTACGCGCCAGCGTGTACTGGCTGTTTTGCGCCTGCGCTTGTGAGAGCACTACGGCTTGTGATGCAGCAATGGGATCATCTGAAGGGTTAACGACTCGCTTACCCGTCGACATCTGTTCGCCATACTTCATCCATTCAGCCTGAGAACTGGTGATACCGCGCATATTCTGCTGGTACATCATTTGAGTACTGAAACGCATTTTTTCTCTCCCTTAGCGAATGTTAATCAGCGCATCAAAAATGGCGTTCGCCGTCTGCAAAACCTGCGCATTCGCCAGGTAATACTGTTGAAAACGTTGCAGGTTGCCGTACTCTTCGTCGAGGTTGACGCCGGAAATAGATTGCTGCTGATTAGAAAGCTGCGTCACCACATTACCCTGCGTAGTACTGCTGGTTTTCAAGGTAGCGGTTTTATTACCGATGTCGCTGACCAACGAGGCATAGGCGTCGTTAAAGGATTTCGCCCCGCCCACCGTTTTACTGTTGCTTTGCAAATCCAGCAGCGCCTGACCATTGCGGTTGTCGCTCTCACCAGCCGTTTTATCACTCGCCATGGCGATTTCTGCTTCATCGGTGATTAAAACATCCATGTTGACGATGGCATCGCTTACCGGTTTCAGCGTAAAGCTGTCGTTAGCGTCTGGTGTGCCAGTAAACGTCAACTCCAGACCATCAAACGTGACTTTACCGTCAGCATCAGGCGTCACCGTAAAAGTGGTATTGCTGGCAAGGCGGGTGACCTGCCACTGATCGTTGCTAAAGGAGATTTTGTAATCTGTCGCCAGCACGGCGGAGCCATCGGTCACGGTGGCGCTAATCGCGCTGTTACCCTGGTTTTTAGTATTCTCCAGTACAGCTGGCTTCCCGACGGCAAAGAAATCCTGCCCTTCCTTACCATTGGCATCAAATCCCTTGTTATGTTGGGTATTGAAAGCCTCGGCAAATGCCAGCGCCAGTTGCCCGAGCGTATTGCGCGTCTGGTCAAGATCCTGAGAACGGAATGTCAGAATGCCGCCCAGCGACCCGGTATTCAGTAACTTCTCCGGGATCTCAATATTGCCTGCTGTCCCATCAACATAAGCGACAGTGGTACGAGAAGGATCGGCGCTGGACGGTACTGCCGCAAGCTGGCGCGCCGTGCTACCTTGTACCAGCGAGTAACCATTGGCCATCGTGATGTTATAAGTGCCGCCATCCTGAACGCTGACTTCTACACCAACAATCTGGTTTAATTCACTAACCAGTTGGTCGCGTTGATCCAGGAGATCGTTGGGTGACGCCCCTGCCCCCACACCTGTCAGGCGTGAGATTTGATCGTTCAGGCTGGCGATTTGTTTAGCGTAATTGTTGATCTGGTCAACGCTTGCACCTATCGCGATATTGACCTGTTTGTCCTGGTCGCGCAGATACTGATCGGTGGTTTTAAACTGATTCACCAGCCCTTCTGATTTACCAATCAGCGCCTGACGTGCTGCTGGATCTTCCGCGTTGCTGACCAGCGTTTGCAGACTGGTGAAGAAGTCCTGCATCTGTGTTGCCAGCGACGTGGTGCTACCAGAGAGCATATTGTCGATTTTCGACATCTGTTCATAGCGGGAAGTCAGGCCGCTACTCTGGGTCTGCGCCGCACGTAACTGGTTGGTAATAAAGGCGTCGTACTCACGCTGCACGCCAGAAACGTAGACGCCATTGCCAACCCAGCCGCCTGCACCCAGAGTGCTATTGGCCTGCGCCATAATGGTCGTTTGACGGGTATATCCGGCAACGTTATAGCTGGAAATATTATTACTCGCCGTATTTAACGCCGCCTGAGCCGCATTAAGTCCGCTCATGGCGTTATTGATCAAGCTGGACATGGAGGTTCCTTATAAGCTTTCAATTACAGAGCATTATCGGCAGACACCCGCCGGACTTGAGTTGTTCAGAACAGATTATCGATACTCATGTTGTAGGTTTTACTCACCTTGTCGCTTACCGATTTCATCTGTTGAATCATATTGGTGAGTTTGCGGGCATAGTGAGGATCGGTAGCATAGCCCGCGTCCTGTAATGCCTGCGCCCCCTGCTCGGCGCTTGCGGCGGTCGTCACGGCAGCGTAACGCGGATTACGCGTTAACAGTCCAACATAATCCGACAATGCTTCAAGATAAGAGCTGTAAACCCGAAACTTCGCCTTCACTTTTTTCGCTTCGCCGTTTTCATATTCGGTGGTGGTAATTTCAGTCACCGGTCCTTTCCAGTTGCCGGATGCTTTGACGCCAAACAGGTTATAGCTTGGTTCACCATTTTCACGACGAATTTGCCGTTGACCCCAGCCTGATTCCAGCGCAGCCTGGGCGAGGATCAGATGATGTGGCACACCGCTTTGCTGGCTTGCCAGTTGTGCGGGCAATGAGAGTTGGGCGAGGAATGCTTTACTGTCACCAGGCAGTGAATCATCGTAGTTGCGTGACACGGCTTTTTGCACCAGCTGCGTAATCGTCTGATTTTGATAACGCATCACGGTTTCGAGCGGGAATTTCATCGGTGCCGCTGGCGTCGCTTCATCTGGCAGTGGTTGTTCTGGCGTCATCTGCTTAACCATCATCTCCGCCAGTCCCAGACCTTTTCCCGCCGTCATCTGTTGGGCAATCTGTTGGTCATACATACTGGTGTAGAGGCGAGTGTGCTCGCTGCTGAACAGACCCTCTTTCGGTAGGGCTTCACGCATACTTTTCAGCATCATCTGCACGAACATCCCTTCCACCTGGCGGGCAACCGGGCGAATATTTGCCGCAGGATCTTCGCCCGCTTTCGCTTTCAGATCGTTAAGCGATTGCGCATCCCAGGCGGCACTCGCCAGTAGTTTGCTGTCGCTAATCATCAGATGATTTCCAGTTTTGCCCGCAGACATCCCGCGCTTTGCATTGATTGCAGTATGGACATCAGATCCATCGGCGTAGCGCCCAGCGCATTGAGCGCGCGCACCACGTTATTGAGGCTGGCGCTGGAACGTACGCTTTGCAGCGAACCACCGCTCTGGCGTAAGTCGATCTGGGTTTGTGGCGTTACCACGGTCTGCCCGCCACCAAACGGTGTGTCAGGCTGACTGACATTAGCCTGACGATTTACCGTAACCGAGAGATTCCCCTGCGCTACCGCGCAACTGTCCAGCGTCACTTCACGGTTCATCACCACTGAACCAGTACGCGAGTTAATAATCACTTTGGCGTCCTGCGGGATGACATTAACCTGCATATTCTGGATATCGGCAAGGAAACGCACCTGGGAACTGTTGCCACTCGGCACGCGCACCTGAATGGTTCGCGCATCTAACGCCGTAGCGTTACCGTATCCACGTGTGCGGTTGATGGTATCGGCAATTTCCTGCGCCATGGTGAAATCTTCCTCATTGAGCTGCAAATTGAGGGTATTGCCAGCGCCAAACTGGCTGGGCAATTCGCGCTCAATAATCGCACCATTAGTGATCCGTCCGCCGTTCAGTTGGTTAACCTGGACACTGCTGCCTCCCGCCGATGCGCCCGCGCCGCCAACCAGAATGTTGCCCTGCGCCAGCGCATACACCTGGCTATCAACGCCCTTAAGCGGGGTCATCAACAACGTGCCGCCACGCAAACTTTTGGCGTTCCCCATAGAAGAAACCACCACGTCGATGGTTTGCCCCTGGCGACCAAATGGTGGAAGCGACGCCGTCACCATTACCGCAGCCACGTTTTTGAGTTGCATATTAGTGCCAGTCGGAACGGTAATACCCAACTGCGAGAGCATGTTATTAAGCGTTTGAGTGGTAAATGGCGTCTGGGTCGTCTGGTCGCCCGTACCATCCAGGCCAACGACCAGGCCATAACCGATCAGCGAGTTTTGCCGTACGCCCTGAACGCTGGTGAGATCGCGAATACGGTCGGCCTGCGCCACCGTCGCAACCAGCAGAAGAATGAACACAGAGAGAAATTTAATCACCACAGCCTCACTTACATTGGCGACAGGTTAAGGAAGAAACGCTGTAACCAGCCCATATTTTGCGCTTCGTTAATGTAGCCGTTACCCACGTACTCAATGCGCGCATCCGCCACCTGAGTAGACGGTACGGTATTGCTGCCGCTGATGGTGCGTGGATTGACCACGCCGGAGAAGCAAATAAATTCGGTGCCCTGATTAATGGCGATCTGTTTTTCGCCCACTACATGCAGGTTACCGTTGACCAGCACCTGATCGACCGTCACTGTTAATGTGCCGCTAAAGGTATTGCTGGCATTAGCACCGCCTTTACCGTTGAAACTATTGCCGCCAGAGGCATCGACATCGGCGCGGGCGTTACCAAACAGCCCCTGCAAATAGCGTGGCACGGTATCAAAACCGAAGCTGGTTTTGCCATCGCGGCTGGCATTAGCGGAGGAACTCTTGCTGGCGCTGACGTTCTCCTGCAACACAATGGTCAGCGTGTCACCAATATTGCGCGGCCGGCGATCTTCAAACAGCGGTTGATAGCCATAGTTAATCGGCTGGGCAGACTGAAAAATAGAACCGTTGGCAACGGGCGTCGGTCCGGGAACCGGCTGTGCACTGGTCGACCCCTGCACCAGCGGCGTGGAGGGTATCCAGGCACAGCCGGATAGTGAAAGCACCAACAAGCTGGAAATGGCGTAAGTGTGCACAGCATTTTTTTGCATGGCTATCATCTTCAAAAATCAGTAAACCGGTGAACCTGCCACCGGTTATGCCTTAGAGTTGCGTCAGTTTTTGCAGCATCTGATCGGTGGTGGATACCGCTTTACTGTTGATTTCGTAAGCGCGTTGCACCTGAATCATATTGACCAGTTCTTCCGCCACGTTGACGTTAGACGTTTCAACATACCCTTGATACAACAGCCCTGCACCGTTCAGGCCTGGCGTGCTTTCATTCGGCGCACCGGAGGATTGCGTTTCGGTGTAGAGGTTTTCACCAATACTCTCCAGCCCGGTGTCGTTCATAAAGGTAGTGAGATTGAGTTGCCCAACCTGAACCGGAGCGGCCTGACCTTGCTGGGTAACGCTTACCACGCCATCACGACCAATGGTGATACTTAACGCATTCGCCGGAATGGTGATTGCTGGCTGCACCTGAAAGCCACCGGCCGTCACCAGTTGCCCGTTCTGATCCACCTGGAAAGAGCCGTCACGGGTATAGGCTGATGAACCATCCGGCAGCATGACCTGGAAAAAACCCTGCCCTTTGATGGCAACATCTTTGCTGTTATTGGTTTGCGACAGATTGCCCTGACTGTGTAAACGTTCAGTGGCGACCGGACGCACACCAGTGCCAATTTGCAACCCGGATGGTAAGGTAGTTTGTTCGGAAGACTGTGCGCCAGGCTGGCGAATAGTTTGATAAAGCAGATCTTCAAACACCGCCCGCTGGCGCTTAAAACCGTTGGTGCTGACGTTTGCCAGGTTGTTGGCAATAACGTCCATATTGGTTTGCTGGGCGTCGAGACCCGTTTTAGCGATCCATAATGAACTGATCATAAAATGTCCTGTGGTGGATTGCTGACAAGCAGAGCAAAAGCACGCGGCGGTGCGAATTTCCCCTCTCCCCAAAGGGACGAGGGAACAGTCCGCGCGCTTTTATTGCAATGTCATCAATCGTTCAATTAACTCATCGACAGCAGTTGGTTGGCACGGCCTGCGTTATCATCGACGCTGCTGATCACCTTCATCTGCATTTCAAAACGCCGCGCACTGGCAATCATGTCGCTCATTGCCGCAACGGCATTGACGTTACTGCCTTCCAGTACGCCCGACATCACGCGCAACGTCGGGTCCGTCTGCAGCACCGTGCCACGCGTTGCCTGGCTTTCCGCACTTAAACGAAAAATACCGTCATCACCACGCAGTACTTCACTGCCCGTGGCTTTCACCAGTTTCAGACGACCCACTGGCGCGACTGTATTTGCCGGATCGCCGGGATTCAGCGCCGAAATAGTGCCATCGGCGGCAATAGTGATTTCTGCCCCTTCCGGCACAGCAATTGGCCCCGCTTCGCCAATCACCGGATGCCCCTGAATCGTCAGTTGCCCGGTGGGATCAACCTGAATGCTGCCATTACGCGTATACCCTTCGCTGCCGTCAGTAGTCTGCACGGCCAGCCAGCCGTCCTGCTGTAATGCAACGTCCAGCGGGCGCGAGGTGTAATCCATCTTGCCGGGTGTCATGTCTGCACCCGGCGTTGACGCCGTTACCAACGTGCGCGTGGGCAGAGAAAGCCCTTCCACCGGCACTGCGCGCAAGGCGTTTAACTGCGCGCGAAAACCGGGCGTAGAGGCATTGGCCAGATTACTGGCGGTTACCGCCTGTTGATTCAGCGTCTGGCTGGCGGCGCCCATTGCGGTATAGATTGCGTGATCCATTGAGCTATCCCGTCAGCGATTAGCGTAAGTTAACCAGCGTGTTAAGGATCTGATCCTGGGTTTTGATGGTCTGGGCGTTAGACTGATAGTTACGCTGGGCGACAATCATATTGACCAGTTCTTTGCTGAGATCGACGTTGGACGCTTCCAGCGCGCCGTTGGTCAGACTGCCAAAATTACCCGTTCCGGCAGTGCCCAGCAGCGCCACGCCAGAAGATTGCGTCGCAGACCAGACGTTATCGCCTTCGGACGCCAGTCCTTCGTTGTTAGCGAAGTTCGCCAGTACAATCTGCCCCAGCAACTGGGTTTGTTCGTTGGAATAGTTACCGACTACCGTGCCGTCATCGTTGATTTGATAGCTCACCAAATCGCCAGGTTTGTAGCCGTCCTGGGTGGTTGCCACAATGTTGTTCGCGCCGGTGTTTTGCTGCATAGAATTGAGGAAACTTAACGAGAATGAGGCAGGATCTGCGCCATTAATTGCGCCAGTGGTAATGTTCGCTGTCCCCCCCGAAGTCAATATGCCATTGGCATTAAACGCTAGCGTCGTTGCGTGGTTCGCTGTGCCTGTTGGATCACTGCTGTCCTGGGTGTAAACATCCCAGTTATTATCCCCGGTCTTCACAAAAAAGACGTTCATGTCGTGAGCATTGCCCTGACTATCGAAAACAGTCACCGAGCCTTTTTTGTTATAGCTATCCGCATTACTGGCATCGAAGGTAGTCACAGACGGAAGCGGATCACTGGAGTTCAGGTTGATCTGCATCGACGCCGTGGTGGTGGTTTTTGCCGCCATCAGGGTATTTGGAATCGAAATATTGGTCGGATTCGCCCCTTGCTGAATGGTCGGTGGCGTGCCGGTTGCCGGATAGCCCGTCAATTGCAAACCTTGCATATTCACCAGGTTGCGGTTTTCATCGAGTTTGAATTGCCCGTTACGGCTGTAAAACACCGAGCCGTTGCTGTCTACCAGGCGAAAAAAACCGTTCTGGCTGATAGCAACGTCAAGACCACGTCCGGTATTGGTGGTCGTGCCATCGGTAAAATCCTGGGTGATGCCGGCAACTTTTACCCCCAGTCCCACTTTAGAACCCGCGAACATATCAGCAAATGAAGCCGTGCCGGATTTAAAGCCATAGGTGGCGGAGTTGGCGATATTGTTGCCAATGACATCGAGGTTGGTGGCGGCAGCGTTTAATCCGCTTACCGCTTGAGAAAAGGCCATGACTGACTCCTGAAATGTGAAGGCTTAGATTATCTGCCGTACTTCGTCGAGCGTGGTGGTGCCGTAAGTACCAAGATCCAGTGTGTTCCCGTTGTTGCCGCGAATCACGCCCTGAACCAGAGCAAACTGCAACGGTTGAGCCACTAACTGCGTACCACCGTTACTGGCGCTAATCGCCACGTTATAAGAACCATTTGGAGCGGTTGTACCGTCAGTTAACGTACCGTCCCAGGTGAAACTATGGACGCCGGCGGTCAGTTCACCGATATCAATAGTGCGCACAACCGCGCCGTTTTTATCAGTGATAGTGGCAGTGACTTTATCTGCCGCCTGTTGCAGTTCAACACCGAACGGTGTGGTCGTGGTTACCGCGCCTTCTTCACTGCCGGTTCCGGCAAGAATGGTGGTGCCGGGGATCATCACACCATGACCAATCAGGTTACTGGCCTGTAGCGACTGACTGTTGTCTATCTGCCCGGAAATCGAACCGAGCGTTGTATTGAGTTTTTCAATCCCGCTGACCGTGCTGATTTGCGCCAGTTGCGACGTCAGCTCGTTGTTTTCCATTGGATTGGTCGGGTCCTGGTTTTTCAGCTGTGCCACCAGCAAAGTCAGAAAACTGCTTTGTAAATCTGCGGCGTTGCTGCCCGTGATCGAACTACTGCTGGTAGTGCTGACGCCGGTATTTGTCGGATCGGTGGTGGTTACCGCAATGGACATGGCTTTCTCCTTTATTGACCGAGCGTGAGGGTTTTCAGCATCATGCTTTTCACCGTGTTGAGCACTTCCACGTTGGCCTGATAGCTGCGCGACGCCGACATGGTGTTAACCATCTCCCCGACAACATCAACGTTTGGCATTTTCACGTAGCCCTTCGCGTCCGCCAGAGGATTACCCGGCTCATAAACCAGTTTGTCCGGAGCCTGACTTTCAATAACATCGGCAACCTTTACGCCGCCCGTTGCAGCGCCTGGCGCGGCATTCACCTGGAACACCACCTGTTTTGCCCGATACGGCTGTCCATCGGGACCGGTCACGCTATCAGCATTCGCCAGATTACTGGCCGCCACGTTCAGACGCTGGGACTGAGCAGTTAACGCCGATCCGGCGATATCAAAAATATTCAGCAGTGCCATCCGTTAATTTCCGCTCTGTAAAACGTTCATCATGCCTTTGATTTGCCCGCTCAACGCACTAAGGCTCATCTGGTATTGCAGGCTGTTATCGGCAAACTGGGTACGTTCGCGATCCATATCGACGGTATTACCGTCCAGCGAAGGCTGGTCCGGAATACGGTATTGCAGTTCTGCGGTAGGAGGCGTCAGCGCCTGCGCCGGAATGTGTTGCGTTGAGGTCATAGTCAGGGCGACCACGCTGGTTTCATCCCGTCCACGCTGCATCACTTTTTTAAGTTCGCTGGCAAAATCTATATCGCGCGCCTGATAACCAGGGGTATCGGCATTGGCGATGTTTGCCGCCAGCACTTCCTGACGCTGGGCGCGCAGATTGAGCGCCTCTTGTTGAAAACGTAAGGCGGCATCGAGCTTGTCGAGCATATCTCCTCCGCAGGTATCAAAATTCTGCCGTCAGCTTAAAGGCTTTACGCGCGCGTTATCGGCGGAATAAACGCAAAATGGGTCGCTATTTATGCCGTTGATGGTCACAGCGCGCGGGTACAATTTGGCCCGTAGAAATGGCTGGAGGCGAAAATGCTGGCAATGAAGCGTTGTATGGCGATCATCGCGATACTGTTCAGTCCGCTGAGTGCGGCTGGCGATCTCACATCACAATTGCAAACCTTTTTTGCCGCACAACTGGCAGGGTTGAGTGATGAAGTCCGGGTCTCTATTCGTACTGCGCCCCATTTACTGCCTCCGTGTGAACAGCCGTTGCTGTCGATGACCAGCAATTCTCGCCTGTGGGGCAATGTGAATGTGCTGGCGCGCTGCGGCAACGACAAACGATATTTGCAGGTTAATGTGCAGGCCACGGGAAATTATGTGGTTGCTGCGATGCCCGTTGTGCGGGGAGGAAAGCTGGAATCTGGCAGTGTCAAACTAAAGCGCGGACGGCTGGATACCTTACCGCCGCGTACTGTGCTGGATGTCAATCAACTTGTTGATGCCGTCAGCCTGCGCGATCTGGCGCCCGAACAGCCTGTACAGCTAACCATGCTGCGCCAGGCCTGGCGAGTCAAAGCCGGTCAACGCGTCAATGTGATTGCCAGCGGCGAGGGATTCAGCGCCAATGCTGAAGGTCAGGCACTGAACAATGCCGCCGTCGCGCAAAATGCTCGTGTCCGCATGGTGTCGGGTCAGGTGGTCAGTGGCGTGGTGGATGCTGATGGGAATATTCTTATAAACCTGTAAGCTATTAAAGATTGACCGACTATTGCCGATAAATAAGCAACAAATGATAAAAGCGCCCTCAATGAGGAATAAACCATGAGTATTGACCGCACTTCACCTCTGAAGCCCGTAAGCACCGTTCAGCCACGCGAAAACACTGACGCGCCGGTAGCCAATACCCGCTCGACTAAAACGACCGCAGCCACCAGCACCAGCGTCACGTTAAGCGATGCGCAGGCAAAATTGATGCAGCCAGGCAGCAGTGATATCAATCTTGAACGCGTAGAAGCGTTGAGACAGGCGATTCGTAACGGCGAGCTAAAAATGGATATCGGCAAAATTGCCGACGCACTGATCAGCGAAGTACAACAAGACTTACTGAGTAAATAGGCTTATGACGCGTCTTGCAGAGATCCTCGACCAGATGTCCGCAGTGCTTAACGAGCTAAAAATGGTGATGGATCAAGAGCAGCAACATCTCTCTATGGGGCAGATCAACGGCAGCCAGTTGCAATGGATTACAGAACAAAAAAGCTCACTGCTGGCAACGCTGGATTACCTTGAGCAGTTACGTCGGCAAACACTGGATACTGCAAACAGCGACGATATCGCGCAGCGTTGGCGGGAAATTACCGTGAAAACGCAGAAACTGCGCCAGTTAAATCAACATAACGGCTGGTTACTGGAAGGACAGATTGAGCGCAATCAACAGGCGCTGGAGATGCTGAAACCGCATCAGGAACCGACGCTGTACGGGGCTAACGGTCAAACCTCAACGTCCCATCGCGGCAGTAAAAAGATATCTATCTGAAGATTTTCTCCGGCCTGCAATGCAGGCCGGAACGCATTATTACACCGTCCGACGGGCAAACTCTTTAACTTTGAAGCCCAGCACCGCCAGCGCGGCAAAGTATGCCGCGATCCCCGCCACAACAACCGCCATCAAGCGTAGTAAGCGCCAGGGCATAGTGCCCAATGACCACTCTGGCATGATGTGTAACATACCTAACAGCACGCCAGACATCACCAATACGGCTACCAACAAACGCAGCAGAAACGCAGTCCAGCCGGGCTGCGGGGTGAAAATTTTCTGCTTACGCAACTGCCAGTACAGCAACGAAGCATTCAGACAAGCCGCCAGACCAATGGAAAGCGACAATCCGGCATGTTTCAACGGGCCGATAAACGCCAGGTTCATCAATTGCGTCAGGATCAGCGTGACGATGGCTATTTTTACCGGTGTTTTAATGTCCTGTCGGGAATAAAAGCCCGGAGCCAGCACTTTCACCACAATCAGGCCAATCAAACCCACCGAGTAAGCAATTAACGCCCGCTGGGTCATCAGCGCATCAAAGGCGGTAAATTTACCGTATTGAAACAGTGAAACGGTCAACGGCCCGGAAAGGATACCCAGCGCCACCGCGCTTGGCAGCGCCAGCAAGAAACAAAGACGCAGCCCCCAGTCCATCAAGCGGTTGTATTCATCGTGATTGCCACTGGCAAAACTTTTCGACAACGATGGTAGCAAAATGGTGCCAAGCGCCACGCCCAGTACGCCAGACGGAAACTCCATTAAACGGTCAGCATAATACATCCAGGAGACTGAACCGGATGCCAAAAACGAAGCAAAAATGGTGTTGATGATCAAGGAGATCTGACTGACAGAGACGCCAAGAATCGCCGGTCCCATCTGTTTCACCACGCGCATCGCACCCGCATCGTGGAAGTTAATGCGTGGCAAAACCAACATGCCTATCTTCTTGAGGTGCGGTAGCTGATAAACCAGTTGCAGGATCCCGCCCACCGTTACAGCCCACGCCAGCGCCAGCACCGGCGGATTAAAGTACGGCGCGGCAAACAGCGCAAAACCAATCATGCTGATGTTAAGTAACGTCGGGGCAAATGCCGGAATCGAAAAACGGTTCCAGGTATTGAGAATCGCCCCCACCAGCGACGCCAGGGAGATCAGCAAAATATAGGGAAAAGTAATCTGTAATAGCTGGGTAGTCAGGGCAAATTTGTCGGCAGTATCAGCAAAGCCCGGCGCGGTCACCATGATTACCCACGGCGCGGCGAGCATCCCGGCAACCGTCACAACCGCCAGCGCGAGAGTCAGCAGACCAGAAACATAAGAGACAAAGACCCGCGTGGCGTCTTCACCCTGCTTGCTTTTATATTCCGCCAGAATTGGTACAAATGCCTGGGAAAATGCCCCTTCGGCAAAGATACGGCGCAACAAGTTAGGCAGTTTAAAAGCGACAAAAAAGGCGTCGGTTGCCATCCCTGCACCAAAGATTCTGGCGACAATTGCGTCACGTGCGAAGCCAAGCACACGCGAAAACATGGTCATCGAGCTGACGGCGGCCAGCGATTTTAATAAATTCATCGGTGTTCTAATCCAGACCCACGGGCAAAACGCCTGCAAGGCAGGCGCTGAAAGAGGCGAATAGTCTACCTGGATTATGGTGAATTGCTACCGCCAGATGTTACAGGGTTTATTCACTCATCGCGTCGCGCCAGATCTTGTCAACAATGCGCTGCGCCAGCACAGCCTGTTCACCGGCGGTTTGCGGAACTGTCTGATTTTGCACGCATTCAATGAAGTGACGTGCGCAACCAACAAATCCACGCTGCTCGAGAGTACTCTGCCAGCCTGGAATCGGTTTATGCACTACCCCCTGCCCGCGCTCCTCACGCCATTCACGCATATCCGTAATGTCGATGAGCGCACCGTCAGTCACGGCCTGCACGGCTTCACGCTGACTTCCGGCACGGCGATGCATACTGGTAGTAATCTGCAAAGAACCCGCAGAAAAATGGTGCTCGGCAAACAGCATTTCGCCAGCATCGTTAGTCAGTAACGTGCCGCCATCCAGGGAGGCTTTGCCGCCAGACAACCACAGCGCGGTATCCACCACATGCAGATAATCATCCAGCAACGTGAAATAAAGATCGTGCGGCCCGACACTATTGCTACGATGCTTATCCATTCTTAGCGAGGCCGCCGTAGCGAGTTGCGTTTTTAACTCACAGTAGAGCGGTGCGAAACGGCGGTTAAAACCGACCATCAGGGTGAGTTTTTTCCGTGCTGCCAGTTCCACCAGCCGCTCGGCATCACGCAGATTTTCCGCCAGCGGTTTATCGACACAAACATGCACCCCCGCATTTAACAGCGCACTGACAACCTCAAAGTGGCTGGCAGTGCTTGAATGCACGAAAACTGCATCGCAACTGACGGCGAGGCTGGATAACGAATCAGCGTAGGGAATGCGCCAGCTTTCACAAACTGGCAGAGCTTTCTCACGCGTTGGCGACCACGCGCCTTGTAACGTCCAGTCTGATGCTGCCGCCAGCACCGGTAACCACGCTTTTTGCGCGATGCCGCCTAATCCCACTACGCCGATACGTAATTTTTTCACTTTAATCTCCCAGATGGGCCAGCAATGAATCAAGACGCTGTTTCAGTTCTGACACTTCGATTTCCAGTGCTTCGACACGAGCCTGTAAATCGCCGTCAACCGCGTTCGACGGCTCCGTTAACACCGGCTGATCCTCAACCTCACCGCTGAAAAGATGCATATAGCGGCTTTCACGTTTACCCGGTTCGCGAGCCAGGCGAACCACAAAAGGACCGTCTTCACGATTAGTCAGTTGTTCCAGCGTGGACTCCACTTCCGCCATATCGCTAAATTCATACATCCGCGCCGCGCGGCTGCGCAATTCGCCTGGCGTCTGGGCACCGCGTAACAACAAAGTGGTTATCAACGCCACTTCTGCGGCGCTTAGTTTCAGATCGCCAAATTCTGAATTACAAAAGCGTTGCTCATATTTGGTGACCCGATTACCAAAACCGCTCACCGTGCGTAAATAATGACGTTTGACCAGATTATCCAGCTGCTCCTGCACCTCGGACTCACTCAGATTCATTACCGGTTCACGGTTCGTTTTCTGATTACAGGCCGTTACTACACCATTTACAGAAAGCGGATATTGCTCCGGCGTTGTCACCTGTTTTTCCAGCAAGCAGCCAATCACGCGGGCTTCCAGTGCAGTAAGTTGATATTTCATGAGATTCTCCTTAGCGGCCGGGCGTCCAGTCTGGGGTGGTTAATGCCGTCAGTACGTGATCGCGCCATTGTCCATCAATCAACAAATAGTCTTTCGCATAGCCTTCTTTTTCAAAACCCAGTCGCGCCAGTAAATCACCGCTGCGTTTATTGTGCGGCATATAGTTGGCCATAATGCGATGAATATGTTGGGTGCGCTGCATATAACGAATGGCGGCGGTCAGGGCTTCAAACATTAGCCCTTTGCCCTGCCATTTTTGCCCGATCGAATAACCGAGATAGCAGGCATGAAAAGATCCTCGCACCACATTAGAAAAATTGGCAACGCCAATAATCTCTTTCTCATCCGGGTCGAACAACCCAAAATAGAATGCAGAACCTTGTTTATGAAATTCATTAATCATGCTTAACCTGGCCTGCCAGCCTGAAGGATAACAGTGGCTTTCGTCGCGCACTGGCTCCCAGGGCTTGAGGAAATGGCGATTCTCTGCGTAATAGTCCGCCAGCCGCCAGGCATCACGATCATGCACCAGACGCACGACCAGTCGGTCCGTGGTTAAGCGCACTTTTGGCACGTTACTGCGATAGCCAAACATTCTATACCTACTCCTTCCCGTAACGTCTTTAATACGCTGTAAGTATTACTATACCTGCGCAACCAGAGCCTGTGAAAAGTCCCAAATACCATTTCCTGCATTATTCACATATTTGATAAAAACTCTCTATCAAAGAGGGCTTTCGATAAAAAAATATTGTCCCGGGAATTGTGGGAAAAGTATTAGCGACCATGCAGAATAGAAAGTGCTCATCTTTTATTTCCCGGGAGGGGAAATGTCGCGCGTGTCGCAGGCGAGGAACCTGGGTAAATATTTCCTGCTCATCGATAATATGCTGGTCGTGCTGGGGTTCTTTGTTGTCTTTCCGCTGATCTCCATCCGCTTCGTTGATCAAATGGGCTGGGCCGCCGTGATGGTCGGTATTGCCCTCGGTCTGCGTCAGTTCATTCAGCAGGGGTTGGGTATTTTTGGCGGCGCAATTGCCGACCGCTTTGGCGCTAAACCGATGATTGTCACCGGTATGCTGATGCGCGCCGCCGGATTCGCCACCATGGGCATCGCTCAGGAGCCCTGGCTACTGTGGTTTTCCTGCCTTCTCTCAGGTCTTGGCGGCACTCTTTTCGATCCGCCGCGTTCGGCGCTGGTGGTCAAATTGATTCGCCCGCAGCAGCGTGGCCGCTTTTTCTCGTTGTTAATGATGCAGGACAGTGCCGGTGCGGTCATTGGCGCATTGTTGGGGAGCTGGCTATTGCAATATGATTTCCGCCTGGTCTGCGCCACGGGGGCGATTCTGTTTGTGCTGTGTGCAGCGTTTAATGCCTGGTTGTTACCGGCGTGGAAACTCTCTACCGTGCGCACGCCAGTCCGCGAAGGCATGGCTCGCGTGATGCGTGATAAACGTTTTGTCACTTACGTCCTGACGCTGGCGGGCTACTACATGCTGGCCGTTCAGGTGATGCTGATGCTGCCGATTATGGTCAACGATGTTGCTGGCGCACCCTCTGCCGTTAAATGGATGTATGCCATTGAAGCATGTCTCTCCTTAACCTTGCTCTACCCTATCGCTCGCTGGAGCGAAAAGCGTTTTCGTCTGGAACATCGGTTGATGGCTGGGCTGTTAGTCATGTCGTTAAGCATGATGCCAGTTGGAATGGTCAGCAGTCTGCAACAACTCTTCACCCTGATTTGTCTGTTTTATATCGGGTCGATCATTGCCGAACCTGCGCGTGAAACCTTAAGCGCCTCGCTGGCGGATGCGCGAGCGCGCGGCAGCTATATGGGGTTTAGTCGTCTGGGTCTGGCGATTGGCGGCGCTATCGGTTATATCGGCGGCGGTTGGCTGTTTGATCTGGGTAAGTCGGCACAACAACCAGAGCTACCGTGGATGATGTTGGGCATTATTGGCATAATCACCTTTCTTGCTCTGGGTTGGCAATTTAGCCAGAAGCGCGCTGCGCGTCGGTTGCTGGAACGCGATGCCTGAAAACGCGATGCGTTCTGTTACCATTGCTCGCCCTGTCAACCTGACGCGCCTTAACAGCTTGTTATTACCTGCCGCCGCAGAATTCAGTTTTTTCTGCTGGCGAGTTTAACGCTGGTGGCACATGCTGCGTTGTGTCAGGATATTGACGCAGATTTCATGTCGAGGACTACCATGAACAAGTTTTTATTTGCCGCTGCATTGCTCGTCAGCGGCCTGCTCGTTGGCTGTAATCAACTCACCCAGTACACGATTAGCGAACAAGAAATAAACCAGTCGCTTGAGAAACATAATAATTTCTCGAAAGATATCGGTTTGCCCGGCGTAGCTGACGCCCATATTGTTCTGACAAACCTGACCAGCCAAATTGGTCGCGAAGAGCCGAATAAGATAACCTTAACCGGGGATGCAAATCTGGATATGAACTCCCTGTTCGGCAGCCAGAAAGCGACCATGAAACTAAAACTGAAAGCACTGCCGGTTTTCGATAAAGAAAAAGGCGCTATCTTCCTGAAGGAAATGGAAGTGGTCGATGCGACGGTACAACCGGAAAAAATGCAGACAGTGATGCAAACGTTGCTCCCCTATTTGAATCAGGCATTACGCAACTACTTTAACCAGCAACCGGCTTACATTCTGCGCGAAGATGGCAGCAAAGGTGAAGCAATGGCGAAAAAACTGGCGAAAGGTATTGAGGTGAAACCTGGCGAAATTGTCATTCCGTTTACTGATTAAACACGAGGGCGCATTCGCGCCCTTTATTTTTCGTGCAAAGGAAAACGTTTCCGCTTATCCTTTGTGTCCGGCAAAAACATCCCTTCAGCCGGAGCATAGAGATTAATGACTGCACCATCCCAGGTATTAAAGATCCGCCGCCCAGACGACTGGCACCTTCACCTCCGCGATGGCGACATGTTAAAAACTGTCGTGCCGTATACCAGCCAAACCTATGGTCGGGCCATCGTTATGCCCAATCTGGCACCGCCCGTGACGACCGTTGAGGCTGCCGTGGCTTATCGTCAACGTATTCTTGACGCCGTCCCTGCCGGGCACGACTTCACCCCGCTGATGACCTGCTACTTAACTGATTCACTGGATGCAGACGAACTGGAGCGAGGGTTTAACGAAGGCGTGTTTACCGCTGCAAAACTTTACCCGGCAAACGCGACCACCAACTCCAGCCACGGCGTGACGTCGGTTGACGCTATCATGCCCGTACTGGAGCGAATGGAAAAAATGGGTATGCCACTGCTGGTACACGGAGAAGTGACACACGCCGACATCGACATTTTTGACCGTGAAGCTCGCTTTATTGAAACTGTTATGGAACCGCTACGCCAACGCCTGGCTGGGCTGAAAGTGGTTTTTGAGCACATCACGACTAAAGATGCCGCTGAATATGTTCGTGATGGTAATGAACTACTGGCTGCTACCATTACCCCTCAACATTTGATGTTTAACCGTAACCACATGCTGGTTGGTGGTGTACGTCCGCACCTGTACTGCCTGCCCATTCTCAAACGTAATGTGCATCAACAGGCGCTGCGTGAACTGGTCGCCAGTGGCTTTAGTCGCGTTTTCCTTGGGACTGACTCCGCGCCACATGCGCGTCATCGCAAAGAGAGTAGTTGCGGTTGTGCCGGCTGTTTTAATGCACCAACGGCGCTGGGCAGTTACGCCACTGTCTTTGAAGAAATGAATGCGTTACAGCACTTTGAAGCGTTCTGTTCTTTAAACGGCCCGCAGTTCTATGGTTTACCGGTCAACGAATCGTTTATTGAACTGGTACGCGAAGAGCAGAAAGTGGCTGAAAGCATCGCTCTGACTGACGACACGTTGGTGCCATTCCTGGCCGGAGAAACGGTACGCTGGACAGTTAAACAATAAAAAACGTAGTTCCCTGTTGTCATTAGGTTATTTTACCTGTATAAATAACCAGTATGTAAAACAGGGGGCTATTATGAGAATTGAAGTCACCATAGCAAAAACTTCTCCATTACCTGCCGGAGCCATTGACGCCCTGGCAGGTGAACTTTCCCGCCGTATTCAATATGCGTTTCCTGATAACGAAGGTCATGTTTCTGTTCGTTATGCCGCAGCCAATAATTTATCGGTTATTGGCGCAACAAAAGAAGATAAACAGCGCATTAGCGAAATTCTGCAAGAAACATGGGAAAGCGCAGATGACTGGTTCGTTAGCGAATAATATGCAGTAATGTTTGTTTTTGCCGGGTCGCCCCGGCTTTTTTATTTTCAGCACAAAATTTCTACACTTCCTCAAAATAATTGCACGATATGCTAAAAAAATATGAATGACATGCTGTTTTATTGTTCATATAAATCTTAAAAACAAAAAAATATCTCTTTCCCCCTTTAAAAATTCTGTGGATACCCTTACTTATTGGTATACTGAAGTTGCTTCAGATAAAAATGCATTGAACCTCGAATAACGTTGTCTAGTAACACGAATTAGGGGGCCATGATGGAAAAAAACAATGAAGTCATTCAGACTCATCCGCTCGTAGGGTGGGACATCAGCACCGTTGATAGCTATGATGCTCTGATGTTGCGTTTGCACTACCAAACCCCAAATAAGTCCGAGCAGGAAGGGACTGAAGTTGGTCAGACACTCTGGTTAACTACTGATGTTGCCAGACAATTTATTTCGATATTAGAAGCAGGAATAGCCAAAATTGAATCTGGTGATTTCCATGTAAATGAGTATCGTCGTCATTAACTTGACATGACCATCCACCCAAAAGGCACCAGATTGGTGCCTTTACTATTTCTGGGTTGTATATCTGCATTCACTTAATTACTCTGCTTAAACCATGAGAGCAGAGAGAAAAAAATGAAATACGATCTCATCATTATTGGCAGCGGTTCCGTAGGCGCTGCAGCCGGGTATTATGCCACTCGGGCCGGTTTGAAAGTGCTGATGACCGACGCCCATATGCCGCCGCACCAACACGGCAGCCACCACGGTGATACACGATTAATTCGCCATGCTTATGGTGAAGGCGAAAAGTATGTTCCGTTGGTGCTTCGCGCGCAAACCCTGTGGGATGAACTCACCCGTTACAACGAAGAAGACCCCGTTTTTGTGCGCTCTGGCGTCATCAATCTCGGCCCTGCCGACTCCGAATTCCTCGCCAATGTCGCCCACAGCGCGGAACAATGGCAACTCAACGTCGAAAAACTGGATGCGCAGGCCATTATGGCTCGCTGGCCTGAAATACGCGTTCCTGACAATTACATCGGCTTGTTTGAGGCTGATTCTGGCTTTCTGCGCAGCGAACTGGCGATTAAAACCTGGATCAAACTGGCGAATGAAGCTGGCTGTGCTCAACTGTTTAATTGCCCGGTTACCGCTATTCACCATGATGACAACGGCGTAACCATTACAACAGCTGACGGCGAGTATCAGGCGAAAAAAGCGATCGTCTGCGCGGGAACCTGGGTAAAAGACCTGCTGCCAGAACTCCCTGTCCAGCCAGTACGCAAAGTGTTCGCCTGGTATCAGGCCGATGGTCGTTATAGTATGAAAAATAAATTTCCGGCCTTTACCGGAGAACTGCCCAATGGCGATCAATATTACGGCTTTCCCGCCGAAAATGACGCCCTGAAAATTGGCAAACACAATGGTGGACAGGTGATTCATTCAGCAGATGAACGCGTTCCGTTTGCTGAAATCGCCAGTGACGGTTCTGAAGCCTTTCCCTTCTTACGTAGCATACTGCCGGGCATTGGTTGCTGCCTGTACGGCGCTTCCTGCACCTACGATAATTCACCTGATGAAGATTTTATTATCGACACCCTGCCCGGTCACGATAATACGCTGCTGATTACCGGTCTGAGTGGACACGGATTTAAATTTGCATCGGTATTAGGGGAAATAGCCGCCGATTTTGCGCAAGGCATAAATAGCGATTTTGATTTGACGCCATTCAGACTTGCCCGCTTCAAATAATCATCATCACGGCCTCAAAAATGAGGCCGTTTTTACAGGAGTTTTTAATGCGTCGGCTGGTGAACTATCTCATTAATAATATCCGCGAGCATCTCATGCTATATCTTTTTCTCTGGGGATTATTGGCAATTATGGATCTGATCTACGTGTTTTATTTTTAACCGCACCCCACTGACATAAATTGACAAAACCTTAATCTCTCTTTCATTTGGCGTGAAAAATTGAATAACTTTATTTCTGTCCTGGTAGCATTCCCCTGACATACCTCATCCTGAAACCACTAAACTTATGAAGATTCTTTCATTATTAAATCAAAATTATTGAAATAAAAATAAATATCATTCGAATTGTTATTTTTCAGTTGCAATTCATTCTCCAACGCGCCATTTTCATTCTTTCGCAAATAAGTTTCGGATGCATTTATGCCCCTTACAAATACCCCCAAACGCTATGGTGTTATATCGATGGCCTTTCATTGGCTGAGTGCAATCATTATCTACGGCATGTTTGCTTTAGGACTATGGATGGTAACGCTCAGTTATTACGATGGCTGGTATCACAAAGCACCAGAGCTGCATAAAAGCGTCGGTATTCTGTTAATGATGGGGCTGGTTATACGCATTCTGTGGCGCGTTATATCCCCACCGCCTGGTCCATTGCAAAGTTATTCGCCCATGACGCGTCTCGGCGCACAAATTGGACATCTCACGCTGTACTTTTTGCTCTTCGCCATTGGCATCAGCGGCTATCTCATCTCGACCGCCGATGGCAAACCGATCAGCGTTTTTGGCTGGTTTGACATCCCCGCGACCCTTGCCGATGCTGGCGCACAGGCTGACCTTGCCGGTGCCCTGCATTTTTGGCTCGCGTGGAGCGTCGTCGTACTGTCCGTTATGCACGGATTTATGGCCCTGAAGCATCATTTCATCGATAAAGACGACACCCTGAAGCGTATGCTGGGAAAATCGTCATCTGACTATGGAGTATAAAATGAAAAAAAGCCTGCTTGCTTTAACCTTTGCTTCCCTGATGTTCTCTGCCGGTTCAGCTGTCGCCGCCGATTACAAAATTGACAAAGAAGGTCAGCACGCCTTTGTCAATTTCCGCATCCAGCACCTTGGCTATAGCTGGTTATATGGCACCTTTAAAGATTTCGACGGTACTTTTACCTTTGATGAAAAGAACCCAGCTGCTGATAAAGTGAATGTGACAATTAACACCACCAGCGTCGATACCAATCACGCCGAGCGCGATAAGCATCTTCGCAGCGCAGATTTCCTCAATACCGCAAAATATCCGCAGGCGACGTTCACTTCTACCAGCGTGAAGAAAGACGGTGATGAACTGGATATTACGGGTGATCTGACACTAAATGGCGTAACCAAACCAGTAACGCTGGAAGCAAAATTGATTGGTCAGGGTGACGATCCGTGGGGCGGTAAACGTGCGGGCTTCGAGGCAGAAGGCAAAATTAAACTGAAAGACTTCAACATTAAGACTGATTTAGGTCCAGCTTCGCAGGAGGTTGATCTGATTATTTCGGTGGAAGGTGTACAGCAGAAGTAATGCATAGATGTTGCCGGATGACGCACATCCGGCACGAATGTTTATTCTGTTGGATCAGGAATGATCAGCGTCGTGTTCAGGCGTCCACGCGATTTATTAAAGATCTTATTGCCATTTTCTCGCCCGGCACGACGGCGGCGCTGTTCTTCTGGCGGTAATGCACTTTCTTCACAGCAAATCTCACTACAACAGCCCTTGAATTTCTCGGCACACGCAGGACACTGGATAAACAACAGATGACAGCCATCATTTCTACAATTGGTATGGCTGTCACAAGATGTGCCGCACTGATGACAATGCGCAATAATTTCGTCAGAGATCCGCTCGCCCATCCGCTCGTCAAAAACAAAATTTTTACCAATAA
This sequence comes from Escherichia sp. MOD1-EC6475, assembly GCF_003046645.1. Classification (NCBI taxonomy): domain Bacteria; kingdom Pseudomonadati; phylum Pseudomonadota; class Gammaproteobacteria; order Enterobacterales; family Enterobacteriaceae; genus Escherichia; species Escherichia sp. MOD1-EC6475. The sequence goes on from NZ_PZKQ01000025.1 coordinate 166,851, forward strand.
AGCGGACAGGCAAACCTTGTTCACGCGCCTTACGAGCGTATTCAATAATCCCGCCTTCAATATGCCAGACTTTATTGAATCCGTTATGTTTCATCCAGGCACTGGCCTTTTCGCAACGAATACCACCGGTGCAGTACATCACGATCTTTTTATCTTTATGCGCCTGCATCATCTCAACCGCTTTTGGCAGTTGTTCGCGAAAGGTATCTGCCGGAATTTCCAGCGCGTTTTCAAAATGCCCCACTTCATATTCATAGTGGTTGCGCATGTCGATAAACAGCGCATCGGGATCATCAAGCATGGCGTTCACTTCCGCTGCTTGCAGGTATTCCCCCACGTTACTGGCATCAAATTGAGGATCGTCAATACCATCGGCAACAATTCGGTCGCGAACCTTCATGCGCAGCACCCAGAAGGATTTCCCGTCATCATCCAGCGCAATATTCAGACGTAAACCGTTTAAAGCAGGATCAAAAGCATAAAGCTGTGCGCGAAATGTCTCTACGTTGCTAGCCGGTACGCTGATTTGTGCGTTGATCCCTTCATGCGCCAGATAGACCCGTCCAAAGACATTCAACGCGGTAAATAGCTGATATAAAGCATCGCGGGTCGTTTTGGGATCGGTAATGTGGAAATATTTATAGAACGAAATGGTGGTGCGTGGTTCGCTCTCGGCCAGCATTTTGGCTTTCAGCGCGTCATTAGAAATGCGGTTGTGTAACACTGGCATGGTGTACGGTTCCTGCGGGGTGGGAAAGTAAAAATCCGCAGCATGATATAGCAATTATCGACAATTAACATCCATACATTTTACGCTACATTTGCGCATTAAAAATTATTAATGATTTACATACGCGGTAATTTCGCCCAGTCTTCGGTCACAAATTTTGGTTGCGGACGAAAAAATGCGACAATACATACAATTGCCCGTATAGGTTGAAAGACAGGATTGATATGACGAATCTACCCAAGTTCTCCACCGCACTGCTTCATCCGCGTTATTGGTTAACCTGGTTGGGTATTGGCGTACTTTGGTTAGTCGTTCAGTTACCCTACCCGATTATCTACCGCCTTGGCATTGCGGCAGGACGACTGGCGTTACATGTTATGAAACGTCGCGCCAAAATTGTATATCGCAACCTGGAACTGTGCTTCCCGGAGATGAGCGAACAAGAACGCCATGAAATGATGGTGAAGAATTTCGAATCCGTTGGTATGGGGTTGATGGAAACCGGCATGGCGTGGTTCTGGTCGGATCGTCGAATTGCCCGCTGGACGGAAGTGATTGGCATGGAACATATCCGTGACGTGCAGGCGCAAAAGCGCGGCATTCTGTTGGTCGGCATCCATTTTCTGACGCTGGAGCTGGGCGCAAGGCAATTTGGTATGCAGGAACCGGGTATCGGCGTCTATCGCCCAAACGATAATCCGTTGCTCGACTGGCTGCAAACCTGGGGGCGCCTGCGTTCGAATAAATCGATGCTTGATCGCAAAGATTTAAAAGGCATGATCCGGGCACTAAAGAAAGGCGAAGTGGTCTGGTATGCGCCGGATCACGATTACGGTCCGCGCTCGAGCGTTTTCGTGCCGCTGTTTGCTGTTGAGCAGGCGGCGACCACCAGTGGCACCTGGATGCTGGCGAGAATGTCTGGTGCGTGCCTGGTGCCGTTTGTTCCGCGTCGTAAGCCAGACGGCAAAGGCTATCAGTTGATCATGCTGCCGCCAGAGTGTTCACCGCCTCTGGATAACGCCGAAGTCACCGCAGCGTGGATGAATAAAGTGGTCGAGAAATGCATCATGATGGCACCGGAACAGTACATGTGGCTGCATCGTCGCTTTAAAACGCGCCCGGAAGGCGTACCTTCACGCTATTAAATCTCCCTTGCCGGATGTTTCGAACTGCATCCGGCATTACCGCTGCCCCCCCCCCCCTGATTTAGCGATAAAAGCTCTGTACATTGCGTCACCTATAAGTCAGGCGCATAATTAGTGTGCTTACTTTTTCTCCTTTTATTCACCGCGCCTGGCGCACCAACAGCGGATTGCTATGTCACTCTGTGAAAATGACACCCCCATAAACTGGAAACGAAACCTGATCGTTGCCTGGCTAGGTTGTTTTCTTACCGGTGCCGCCTTCAGTCTGGTGATGCCATTCTTACCCCTCTACGTTGAGCAACTTGGCGTCACTGGCCACAGTGCGCTGAATATGTGGTCGGGAATTGTCTTCAGTATTACCTTTTTATTTTCCGCTATCGCCTCCCCTTTCTGGGGTGGGCTTGCCGACCGCAAAGGCCGAAAAATCATGCTATTGCGCTCTGCTCTCGGCATGGGCATCGTGATGGTGCTGATGGGGCTGGCGCAAAATATCTGGCAGTTTTTGATCCTGCGGGCGCTGCTTGGTTTGCTTGGCGGATTTGTCCCCAACGCCAATGCTCTTATCGCCACACAAGTACCGCGTAATAAAAGCGGCTGGGCGCTGGGTACGCTCTCCACCGGCGGCGTTAGTGGCGCGTTGCTCGGCCCGATGGCTGGCGGCTTACTCGCTGATAACTACGGCTTACGTCCGGTATTCTTTATTACCGCCAGTGTGCTCATGCTCTGCTTTTTCGTCACCCTGTTTTGTATCAGAGAAAAATTCCAGCCAGTCAGCAAAAAAGAGATGCTACACATGCGGGAAGTCGTGACATCGCTTAAAAACCCGAAACTGGTACTTAGCCTGTTTGTCACAACATTGATTATCCAGATTGCTACTGGATCTATCGCGCCAATCCTGACGCTGTATGTCCGCGAACTGGCAGGAAACGTCAGTAACATCGCCTTTATTAGCGGTATGATCGCCTCCGTGCCCGGCGTGGCTGCACTGCTAAGTGCTCCACGACTCGGTAAACTTGGCGATCGTATCGGGCCAGAAAAGATCCTGATAACTGCGCTGATCTTTTCTGTGCTGCTGTTGATCCCAATGTCTTATGTCCAGACACCACTGCAACTGGGGATTTTACGCTTTTTGCTCGGCGCCGCAGACGGCGCTCTGCTCCCCGCCGTACAAACGTTGCTGGTTTATAATTCGACCAACCAAATCGCCGGACGCATTTTCAGCTACAACCAGTCGTTTCGCGATATTGGCAACGTTACGGGGCCGTTGATGGGCGCAGCTATTTCAGCACACTACGGCTTTCGTGCTGTATTTCTGGTTACCGCCGGAGTCGTTTTGTTTAACGCGGTCTATTCGTGGAACAGCCTGCGCCGTCGCCGACTCCCCCAGGTATCGAACTGATTTTTCGCCTTTCATACTTGCAAAAGCGGAGAATCAGCTATTCTTTCCCTGAACACCTCAGCAAATCAAAGGGAGAGTCGTGATGACTATGTACGCAACGCTTGAAGAAGCCATTGATGCCGCACGCGAAGAATTTCTTGCTGACAACCCCGGCATCGACGCCGAAGAAGCGAATGTGCAACAGTTCAATGTCCAGAAATATATTCTGCAAGATGGCGACATTATGTGGCAGGTTGAGTTTCTCGCCGATGAAGGCGAAGAAGGTGAATGCCTGCCAATGTTCAGTGGAGAAGCCGCACAAAGCATCTTTGATGGCGACTATGATGAGATTGAAATCCGCCAGGAATGGCAGGAAGAAAATACTCTGCATGAATGGGACGAAGGTGAATTCCAGCTTGAGCCACCGCTGGATACCGAAGAAGGACGCGCAGCAGCCGATGAGTGGGATGAACGTTAATTACTCATATGCTCCGTGATGAATGTCGATCGGTAACAGTAAGGTATCAAAGACTAAAGAGAATGGGAGATCAAGGATCGTGACATAGCGCCATGCGGAGTCACGTACATCCCATTGCACGCCGGGATAATATTGATTGCCATGCCCCTGTCCCGGTATGGTGCGGCTAATGATGCTGCCACAACCACTCAGCAAAGCAACCATGATGCCTACTACAATTAAGCGCATTTGAACCCTCTTCTGTAAAAAAATACCGGCATTACGCCGGTATTTTTATTGCTGACAAAGTGCTTGTTGTTTTGCCGGATGCGGCGTGAACGCCCCTATCCGGCCTACGAAGCCTTGCAAATTCAATATATTGCAGGCATCTACGCTTTTATTGCGAAGCCGTATCCGGTTTACGCAATGCCAGTGGATTCAACTTTATCCCTTCGTAGTAACTCACCCATGAAGAATATCTCTCCGGTGAATTCCAGACGCGGAAATGCAAACGAGCCATCGTCACCGGATCGCTTAGCAGTACCAGACGACGATCGCGATTCAGTTTCTCTGGCGTCTCGTTCAGCGCCTGTTCAACGTGGCGGTCACGGGCGATTTCCAGCACCTTACTGGCGCGGTGACGCGCGGTGGCCATTGCCGTTGCCAGAGCGTTAAACGACGGATTAAACACTGCATGCATAAAGCCATCGTTGAGAGAACGTTGACGGTTCATCTCAAGGAAACGATCGGTATCGATCAGTACCTGAGGCGGTGAATACTCTTCCGGGATCAGGAACAGTTTCCAGCGTTTCGTGCGTAGCCCAACGGTTGTACGGCTGGAGATCACCGAAACAAACGGTGACAGAATCAGCGAGAAGACAATCGGTGCCAGCCAGAACAGGAAACGCAGATCCAGCCACGCCATACCGACCGCCCACACTAACCCCAGCAGCAGCTGTGAGCCGTGGCGTTTAAACGCTTCACCCCAGGAGGTAGAGTCGTCATCACGTTGCGGGGAATTCCACACCACTTCCCAGCCGAGGAAGGCGCTAACCACGAATACCGTATGGAACAGCATACGCACCGGCGCCAACAACACGGAGAACAGCACTTCTAACAGCAGCGATAACGTAACTCGCCAGAAGCCGCCATACTCTTTAGTTCCTTTGCACCAGATAAGCAAAATACTCAACAACTTCGGCAGGAACAGCAGCACCATCGTCGAGGCAAACAGCGCAATCGCCAGTTCAGGACGCCACTGTGGCCAGACCGGGAATAACTGCCGTGGTTGCAGGAAGTATTGTGGTTCGGTCAGTGCGTGTACAACCTGCAATGCGGTAGAGAGCGCGAGGAACATAAACCACAGCGGTGCGGAAAGATAAGACATCACGCCCGTCAGGAAGACCGCGCGGTGAACCGGGTGCATCCCTTTAACCAGGAACAAACGGAAGTTCATCAGGTTACCATGGCACCAGCGGCGGTCACGTTTTAACTCGTCAAGCAAGTTAGGCGGCAGCTCTTCATAAGAGCCAGGGAGATCGTAAGCAATCCATACCCCCCAGCCTGCACGACGCATCAATGCGGCTTCCACGAAGTCGTGCGAAAGAATTGAACCCGCAAATGATCCTTCACCAGGCAGCGGCGCCAGCGCACAGTGCTCGATAAACGGTTTCACGCGGATAATCGCGTTATGCCCCCAGTAGTGCGACTCGCCGAGCTGCCAGAAATGCAAACCGGCAGTGAACAATGGCCCATAGACACGGGTCGCAAACTGTTGGCAGCGTGCATACAGCGTATCCATACCAGACGCTTTCGGCGACGACTGGATAATCCCGGCGTTCGGGTTAGCTTCCATCAGGCGCACCAGACCGCACAAACAATCACCGGTCATCACCGAGTCCGCATCCAGCACTACCATGTAGCTGTACTGGCTACCCCAGCGACGGCAGAAATCGTCAATGTTACCGCTTTTACGCTTCACGCGACGGCGACGGCGGCGATAGAAAATCTGGCCTTCACCCTGCACTTCGGCGATCAGCTCCATCCAGGCTTTTTGTTCTGCCACACAGATGTCCGGGTTGTAGCTGTCACTCAGGATATAAACATCAAAATGTTTGGCATTACCGGTCGCTTTCACTGATTCCCACGTTGCACGCAGACCTGCAAAAACGCGATTCACGTCTTCGTTACAGATAGGCATGATCAATGCTGTGCGATGCTCCGGATTTAACGGTTCATCGCCAACGGTTGAAGCGGAAATACTGTATTTATCGCGACCAATAAGCAGTTGCAGGAAGCCCATCAACGCCGTCCAGAAACCGGCTGACACCCAGCAGAAAAGAACAGCGAAGAGGATCAGAATACCGGTTTGCAGCATGTAAGGCAGAAGCTGCATAAAGGAAACCCACAGATCCTGATCGACCATATCAACTGGATTAATCAGCGCCCACCCCTGATAAGGCAGGATGGTCTTCATATACCAGGTAGCGACGACGGTTTGCGCCAGAGTGAGGAGAAGCAGGATGTAACGACGGATGGTGCCGACGGTACGCCACTTTTGCTCGCTCTCCTGCTCTTCTTTGGTCAACCGCGCCAGATAGCGCGGCGTCACATCGCGCCCACGCAGACGATCCCAGAAACGCCCAACCGGGTTAGTACGCCACGGATCGGGGAACATAGAAGAACGTTTTGCTTTCGGCATTGCCTTAAGCTGATCGCGCCCTTCGTCGTCTTGAATTAACTGTCCATCAGCGAGTGAATCTGGCCAGGCTTGTTCCAGACGTGCTTTTACCGACCCTTGCGGGGAGTCATCCTCTCGCGCATAGGTCCGGTGTTCAGCATCCAGCGCCTGATGAACGGCGCGGATATCAGTCTTCGGCAATGCCGCTTTCTCACTTGCGGAGATGGGCATTGCGTCAATGTACTCGGTTGTCTTATTCATTGGCAGGTAACTGGTAGCTCCAGGTTTCACTCAACGTTTGATCGGCATTCACCAGGGCAGCACGCATTTCAGTGGTTTTCTTGGCATCTTTCACTTTCACGCGCATTACCAGACGCCAGCCTTTGGTGACCGGGTTATAGCGCACCGTGCTTTCTACAATCTCACCATTATCGCCAATGCTGGTTTGTGCAGTGACCGGGGTATCCTCTGGCAGTTTTTTCATCTCTGCGCCGGTAAAATCGACCACAAAGGCGATAGTGCCGTCAGGCTGGCGAATCAGGTTCGACTGTTTCACATCCCCCGTTGAACGACGCGTCTGCTGCACCCAGGCGTTATCAGGCGCGTGAAGTTTGTCTTCATCACGGCTGAAAGTAATGGTGTATTTAAAGTTCATCTCTTTACCTGGTTCCGGTAACTGATCCGGCGTCCAGTAAGCGACGATGTTATCGTTGGTTTCATCGTTGGTTGGAATTTCCACCAGCTCAACGCTGCCTTTGCCCCACTCCCCTTTCGGTGTCACCCACGCGCTTGGACGAAGATCGTAACGATCGTCGAGATCTTCAAAGCGGGAGAAATCGCGGCCACGCTGCAACAGGCCGAAGCCTTGCGGGTTTTCCATCGAGAAGCTGCTGATCGCCAGATGTTTCGGGTTGTTTAGCGGACGCCAGATCCACTCACCGTTACCAGCATGGATAGACAGACCATTAGAGTCGTGCAATTCCGGACGATAATTATTTGCCGGAGATGGCTGGTTCGGCCCGAACAGGAACATACTGGTTAACGGCGCAACACCCAGTTTGCCGACTTTATCGCGCAGGTAGATTTTCGATTGCACATCAACAACCGTGTCACGTCCCGGCATAACAACAAACTTATAAGCGCCTGTCGCACGCGGCGAATCAAGCAACGCATAAATCGTTAAACGCTTGTCGGTCGGTTTTGGACGCTCGATCCAGAACTCTTTAAAGCGTGGGAATTCTTCACCTGATGGCAACGCGGTATCAATTGCCAGGCCTCGGGCAGAAAGACCGTAAACCTGACCTGCGCCAATCACGCGAAAATAGCTGGCCCCGAGCATACTGACGATTTCATCATTTTTATCTTTGCTGTTGATCGGGTAAAGCACTTTAAAACCGGCAAAACCAAGGTCTTTTACCGTGTCTTTGTCATGCTGAACATCGCCGAAAGTGAAATAATCCGGGCTGTATTTGATTCTTTTTACTGCCGTTGCAGTGACTTCATTTATTTTGACCGGTGTGTCGAAGTACATACCCTGATGGTAGAACTCGAGCTTGAATGGGGTCTTCAGATTGTTCCAGTATGCTTTGTCATGATTAAACTGGATCTGTTGATAGTCCGCGTATTTCATGTCGCGGAAAACGGAGGGTAAGTTACTTTTAGGCGCCTCATAGCCTTTCCCGGCTAAGGATTGAGCTTGCTTTGCAACATCGTCAATGCTGAAGGCCCAGCTTGATGATGTATACAGGGTTAACATTACTGCAGCACTCAACCAACGCATTTTCATCATTTGTAGTTTATGTTTCATAATAAGTAAGCACTTCCCCCTTTGTGTGCTTATATCGATCCGATCTATTTTAATGGATAACCAGCCATTCCGACAACAGAATCCCGGTATTATTCAGCGTGCCGGCTCATGGATTAAGCACCTGATTGCAACCGTTTTCACTTTCCGTGCTTCTCCTAAAGACAGAAGGAGCGAGTTCGTGTAGGGTTTGCCAGCAAATTTATTTATCAACCGTCTTACAGGCGCTTCCATTTTGGTTAGTGATTGCGGCTATGCCGCGCAAAAACACATTTGAAGCCGGCACCACATGCGGCAGGTCAGTGTCGTTACGGCAAAAGCCTAAAGGCATTACCCGGCAGGGATAAGACGAAAAATCCGAGATTAGTTAACCATATATGAATCCAGTACCCGCGCAGCGTGAATATTTCCTCGACTCCATCCGCGCATGGTTGATGTTGTTAGGGATCCCTTTTCATATTTCTTTAATCTATTCAAGCCACACCTGGCATGTGAATAGCGCAGAACCGTCATGGTGGCTGACGCTTTTTAACGATTTCATCCACGCCTTCCGTATGCAGGTATTTTTCGTTATTTCCGGATATTTTTCCTACATGCTGTTCTTGCGCTACCCATTGAAAAAATGGTGGAAAGTGCGCGTTGAACGTGTAGGGATCCCAATGTTAACGGCTATTCCCCTACTCACCTTGCCGCAATTTATTATGCTGCAATATGTCAAAGGCAAAGCGGAAAGCTGGCCTGGGCTATCATTGTATGACAAATATAATACGCTGGCCTGGGAATTAATTTCGCACCTGTGGTTTTTACTGGTGTTGGTCGTTATGACGACACTTTGCGTATGGATATTTAAACGAATAAGAAATAATTTAGAAAATTCAGATAAAACGAATAAAAATTTCTCGATGGTTAAGCTATCGATACTATTTTTCTGTCTGGGAATTGGCTATGCAGCAATAAGAAGAACGTTATTTATCGTTTATCCACCCATATTAAGCGATGGCATGTTCAATTTTATTTTCATGCAGACGCTGTTTTATATGCCGTTCTTTATTCTCGGTGCGCTGGCTTTCATTTTCCCTAATCTTAAGGCCTTGTTTACCACACCGTCTCGTGGATGCACTCTCGCAGCAGCACTGGCATTTGTTGCTTATTTGCTCAATCAACGCTACGGCAGCGGCGATGCCTGGATGTATGAAACCGAGTCAGTGATCACGATGGTGCTCGGCCTGTGGATGGTGAATGTGGTCTTCTCCTTCGGCCACCGTTTGCTTAATTTTCAGTCGGCGCGGGTAACCTATTTTGTAAACGCATCGCTATTTATTTATCTGGTTCATCACCCGTTAACGCTCTTTTTCGGTGCTTACATCACTCCGCACATCACATCAAATCTGCTGGGTTTCCTCTGCGGTCTGATATTTGTGGTAGGGATTGCGATAATTCTGTACGAAATTCATTTACGCATTCCGTTGTTGAAGTTTTTGTTCTCCGGCAAACCGATCGTAAAACGCGAGAATGACAAAGCGCCAGCTCGCTAAACCATACTTACAATAACCATTCAACGGGCAATATTGACGCTAGTCTGACCATAACCCGCTTCCAGAAACTGGTGGCGGGTTCTTTTTTGAGGATAATTTCCTCCTTCCCATGGCGATCGACCCAGTTGATTCGTCCCCACCGATCCAGACGGAGCTGCCAGGCCGCATCATACTGGCTCTGAATAAAGCGTTTATCGATTAATTGTGCCAGCGCTTCGCTCTCTATCACGAAGCCCATTTCAGTATTGAGCAATGTTGAACGCGGATCGAAATTGAATGAGCCAATAAACACTATTTTGCCATCGACACTGAATGTTTTGGCATGAAGGCTTGCGCCGGAATTACCGGTTATACCGCGATCGTGCAACGTGCCACTCTGTTCCCGCGTCGGCTTCAGTTCATACAACTCCACGCCATAGCGGAGCAATTTTTTGCGCCAGCGGGCATACCCGGCATGAACGACAGCGACATCGTTAGCGGCAAGTGAATTGGTTAAGATGGCTATCCTGACTCCTTTTCTCACCATTCGTAAAAGCTGCGCCACACCCGCGCGCGTTGGCACAAAATAGGAAGAGATAATATCAATACGTTCGCGGGGTGAGCCCATGATATCGAACAGGCGCTGCGGTAACAGTGAATGCCGTTTTGCTTTGCCCTCCCCTTTTGCCGGATCATCACTTAATAAACGCGTTCTTGCCCAGATAAGCGGCAACGTTCCGTCAACCAGTTGATTTATAAATGGACTTAACTCCATTTGGCGCAAATAGCGATGTGTCTCGGTGTCGTTGTACCAGGACGCAGGTAGCTCAATACGGTCAGCCATTTCGCCATCGGGAACATCCAGCACCTGCTGCAATGGTGACACTGATTTGCAATACCAGTAGCGGGCAAAATCATCGGCAACATCCTCAACAACCGGCCCTATTGCCAGAACATCTAAATCTGAAAAAAGTGGCTCTTCTCCCGCGCCGAAATAGGCATCGCCAACGTTGCGCCCGCCCACCAGCGTTACCACGCCATCGACGGTAAAACTTTTATTGTGCATACGACGATTGAGGCGGGAAAAATCGGTGATATAACCAAGCGGACGTAACAGGCGGAAAGAGAAAGGATTAAAAAGTCGAACTTCAATACGCGGGTGACTATCGAGCAAGCGTAAAATATCATCAAGACCGGGAGTATTATTGTCATCCAGCAACAAACGGACGCGAACGCCACGCTTCGCTGCGGCTAACAGAGCCGAAAATAGCAATCGCCCCGACATATCGTCCTGCCAGATGTAATACTGAACATCCAGAGTATGCTCCGCCATTTCTGCCAGACGATATCGTGCAGCGAACGCATCCAGACTTTTATCCAGGGGGAAAATGCCGCACTGCCCAGGATGTTGCGAGCACAGCGGCAGCACCGCGCTCGCCAGCCGGGGCAAATCATTCATCTCCTTGTTGGGTAAGGAGTCTTTCGTAGAGGTGGGCATTTTCTGCATCATAACAGACAAAGTATACCTGCTCAGGTAAAGCGTGACGGGTAATAAATTCTGAAACGGTTTTTACTGCGATTTCAGCCGCTGCAGCACGCGGGTAGCCATAAACGCCGGTACTGATGGCAGGAAAAGCCACTGTCGCATAGCCGTTTGCCGCTACCAGTCGTAGACTATTGAGATAGGCATCCTGCAATAACTGGTCTTCGTTTTGGTCGCCACCGCGCCACACAGGCCCAACGGTATGCACAACAGCTTTGGCGGGGAGATCGCCCGCAAGAGTAATAACTGCATGTCCCGTGGGGCAATCGCCCTGTTGCTGGCGAACTTTCAAACAGGCATCAAGCAGCGCCGGGCCGGCTGCGCGATGAATAGCGCCATCAACGCCGCCGCCCCCCATTAGTGACGGATTAGCCGCATTAACAATAACATCAACGGCTAGTTTAGTAATATCACCCTGCACAACATGAATACGCGATTTCATAACGCCTCCTTACACCCTCTTGTTTCTTAAGTGTACAGCAGTGTTTTTAGGTAAATCGCATTTTTCTTGTCAGTAGCGTGAGTAGTTCAGAAACTTAGTTATATTCGATGTTCATCACAGCCAGCTTTTTCTGCTCATCAAGATACTGCACTTTTACTGAGGCAATTTGCGCATTTTTAACTTTGCCACTCATTAGCTCTTTGCTGGAATACGTTTTGCTCTGTACTGGACCATTTTGCATACAAGTCATTTCAACTGGCGTTTGCATCACGTCACACGCGGGTTCCACGATTTGACCATAAAAATGAATCACGCCACCTTGCGCATTGCTTTCCGCTGTTGCAAAGAAAGGAAAAACCAGGCTGCCGAGCATAAGGGAGTTTAACAACGGTCTGAACATCTATTCTGTTTCCTCAATGATTAATCATCCTTGAGGGGGTTATCCATGCTTTCAGGTTGGTCGATTCGCATCAGACCGTTCTCTTCCGGCTCGTTTTATGCTCAACTATCAATACATTAAGACTTTCCTGAAGAGGGCGGCCATTGTTGTGATAAATGAAGTGACTGTCCATCAGAAACCGTAACAACTATTTTCACCCGATCGTCCGGGGAAATATTTAAACTCAACTTCGTCAAGGCAATGGGTTGATTAGCGGGTAATGAAAGGGTCTTTTCTTGCTTCGTCTGACTTTGTCCCGAACTGCCTTCGCGTAGTGACAATATCTGAACCCGGCACAAGCATGATTGCGTCAGAGTAACTTCAGGAATAATGGTGTACATGTCACCTTGCTGAGTTGTATTAAAGGTTATCTGGCTGGAAAGCGCCGCGAGAAGTAATAACGCGTTCATACTATTCTCCCGAAAAAAAACAGGGCTTACGCCCTGTTTCTGTCATACAAATTCTGTATTAGTACTGATGAGCGGTCGCGTTGTTACCAAAGCCAACCTGAGTTACGTTGACGCTGGAGTTAGATGCAGTCTGGTCAACTGCTGCACCGTTGCCACCACCGAACTGTTTAACAGTCATTTCAGAGTTTTTACCGTTCCACTGATCAAGAGTGGCGCTGTTACCGAAGCCACGCTGGGTCAGTTCAATTGAGCTGTCATCAGAACCTTGTCCAACGTCTGCACCGTTACCGCCGCCGTGCTGGGTAATAGTCAGATCAGAGTTGCGGGCATCAGCCTGCAATGCAACAGCAGAGTTACCGCCACCGTACTGGTAAATATTCAGCTCTGAATTCGGGCCGCTGTTATTGCCACCACCACCGTGGTTACCGCCGCCACCGCCGTACTGAGGAATAGAACCTGCCAGAGCGCTACCGGAGAATACGATTGCTGCAATTGCTGCTACTTTTAAAAGTTTCATGTAAAACCCCCATCGGATTGATTTAAAAGTCGAATGGAAATTAACGTTGTGTCACGCGAATAGCCATTTGCGACTGTCTCTGCACTACAATTGCCGTTTTTTGAGTACCATGCTGCGTAATATTTGCTTTATTACCAGAACCTTTCTGGATAATCATTGCAGTATTACCATATGCGCCTTGCGAAATACTGGCATCGTTGGCATTGCCCGCCTGATCAATATATGCAAGGTTATAATCTCCTGTCTGGTCAATCTTTGCCCGGTTGCTATTACCTTCTTGCGAAACAACCGACAAAAGTTTTGAGCCTCCCTGCCGTAACTGTGCACTATTATTAGTACCAGCTTGACCAACTATGGCTGCCTGATTAAATGAAGACTTACTCAATTCATTTACCGCTAAGTTATATTCTGAATTAGCTAAATCATAACCTGCTGCGGCTGCAATCCCAGGCGCACCCAGTATTGTTAACATCACAAATAACAATTTGTTTTTCATGTTGTCACCCTGGACCTGGTCGTACATTTAAGAAATTAAATCATTTCAACTTGGTTGTTAACGCAAACCGTTTTTTGTTAACGCTGCGTTACGATGGAAAGTATGTCTGCGGAAATATTTTTAATAACTCACCCGCGCGTTGTATTTTGCTTTTTTTGTTCATACCAAAGTATTAAAACTCTCGCAAATACGCTGTTATTTACGCAAAAATTATTTTGTTTTCTTTTAAAGTACCGTTTTTTGACAGCAAAAAATCAACAGTCAGCCTTCCTTCATGGTTCGCGAAGATTACGTCGATATGTCTGTTTGACAAGCCGTGACAAACATCGTCTTTTTACGGCAAAAATTTGTCCAAGGGCAACATCAGCGAAAGTAAGAAATTTTCACACGACAAAAGAACTATGTGGAAATAATTTTTATATGCATAATTATAGACTTAGCTTCATTTGTATGACTTTTTAAAATTGTGCAATAAAAGCAATATGTACAACTTTTCTATCAACTCTAAACTCCATAACCACACCTTGTTAACATTTTAAAATTCCAGATTACATTTTGTTACACGTTTAACACTTGATTTAAGATTTGTAATGGCTAGATTGAAATCAGATGTAATCCATTAGTTTTATATTTTACCCATTTAGGGTTGATTTATTACTACACACAGCAGTGCAACATCTGTCAGTACTTCTGGTGCCTCTATTTTATAAAGGCAGCTGTCAGGTGTGCGATTAATAAAAAAAGCGGGGTTTCATCATGTTTAATGAAGTCCATAGTATTCATGGTCATACATTACTGTTGATCACTAAACCTTCTTTGCAGGCGACCGCGTTATTGCAGCATTTAAAACAATCGCTGGCAATCACAGGAAAACTGCATAATATTCAACGTTCTCTGGACGATATATCTTCTGGCTGCATTATTCTGTTGGATATGATGGAAGCAGATAAAAAGCTCATTCATTACTGGCAGGATACATTAAGCAGAAAACACAACAACATTAAAACGCTGTTGTTAAATACTCCAGATGATTACCCGTACCGCGACATTGAAAACTGGCCGCATATCAATGGTGTTTTTTACGCCATGGAGGATCAAGAACGCGTAGTCAATGGGTTGCAAGGCGTCTTACGTGGTGAATGCTACTTTACGCAAAAGCTTGCCAGTTACTTGATTACACATTCCGGTAACTATCGTTATAACAGCACGGAATCAGCCCTCCTTACTCATAGGGAAAAAGAGATCCTTAATAAGCTGCGTATCGGCGCCTCCAATAACGAGATTGCTCGTTCGCTGTTCATCAGCGAAAACACGGTAAAAACGCATCTTTATAATCTTTTCAAAAAGATAGCAGTTAAAAACCGAACACAAGCGGTCTCATGGGCAAACGATAACCTCAGGCGATAAAGCCATGAAACGTTATTTATGCTGGATTGTAGCAGTAGAACTTCTCTTCGCTGCGGGAAATGTTCACGCCGTTGAAGTAGAAGTACCGGGATTGTTAACTGACCATACCGTTTCCTCTATTGGCCATGATTTTTACCGTGCCTTTAGTGATAAATGGGAAAGTGACTACACCGGTAACTTAACAATTAATGAAAGACCCAGTGCACGATGGGGAAGCTGGATCACAATAACGGTGAATCAGGACGTTATTTTCCAGACATTTTTATTCCCATTGAAAAGAGACTTCGAGAAAACTGTTGTCTTTGCACTGATTCAAACTGAAGAGGCACTAAATCGTCGCCAGATAAATCAGGCGTTATTGAGTACGGGCGATTTGGCGCATGATGAATTTTAAATAAAAATTGTTCGGAGGCTGCAATGCGTGTCAAACATGCAGTAGTTCTACTCATGCTTATTTCACCATTAAGTTGGGCAGGAAATATGACTTTCCAGTTCCGCAATCCAAACTTTGGTGGTAACCCGAATAACGGTGCTTTTTTATTAAATAGTGCCCAGGCGCAGAACTCGTATAAAGATCCGAGCTATGACGATGACTTTGGTATTGAAACGCCATCGGCGTTAGATAACTTTACTCAAGCCATCCAGTCCCAAATTTTAGGTGGGTTGCTGACAAATATTAATACGGGTCAGCCAGGAAGAATGGTGACCAATGAATATATTGTTGATATTGCCAACCGCGATGGTCAATTGCAGTTGAATGTGACGGATCGCAAGACAGGACAAACCTCGACCATCCAGGTTTCGGGTTTACAAAATAACTCAACCGATTTTTAAGCCCCAGCTTCATAAGGAAAATAATCATGCAGCGCTTATTTGTTTTGGTTGCCGTCATGTTGCTGAGCGGGTGCTTAACCGCCCCACCTAAAGAAGCCGCCAGACCGACATTAATGCCTCGTGCCCAGAGCTACAAAGATTTGACCCACCTGCCAGCGCCAACAGGTAAGATCTTTGTTTCGGTATACAACATTCAGGACGAAACCGGGCAATTTAAACCCTACCCGGCGAGTAACTTCTCCACTGCTGTTCCGCAAAGCGCCACCGCGATGCTGGTCACGGCATTGAAAGATTCTCGCTGGTTTATACCGCTGGAACGTCAGGGCCTACAAAACCTGCTCAACGAACGCAAGATTATTCGTGCGGCACAGGAAAACGGCACTGTCGCGGTAAACAACCGAATCCCGCTTCAATCGCTGACCGCAGCCAATATCATGGTTGAAGGCTCTATTATTGGTTATGAAAGCAACGTCAAATCGGGCGGTGTTGGGGCGAGATATTTTGGTATTGGTGCAGATACGCAATACCAACTTGATCAGATTGCCGTGAACCTGCGCGTCGTCAATGTGAGTACCGGTGAGATCCTCTCTTCGGTGAACACCAGTAAGACGATCCTTTCGTATGAAGTCCAGGCGGGTGTCTTCCGCTTTATTGACTACCAGCGGTTACTGGAAGGGGAAGTGGGTTATACCTCTAACGAACCGGTTATGCTCTGTCTAATGTCCGCCATCGAAACAGGCGTTATCTTCCTGATTAACGACGGCATCGACCGTGGCTTGTGGGATTTGCAGAATAAATCAGAACGGCAGAATGACATTCTGGTGAAATACCGTCACTTATCAGTACCACCGGAATCCTGATACATAAAAAAGCCGGAGTTTATTCCGGCCCTTTACGATTCAATCTAAAGCGTGAGTGCTCCTCACGCTTTATTTTTGACTTGTTGCTCACGGTGAGCGGACTTAGCACTGCGCGCCGCCAGCCAAAGACCGCTGTTTTTCATTGCGTAACCAAACACCAGCCCAAGCGCCAGCGAAGGTAGCACCAGCTTCCAGTTCCCTTGCCCGGCAAACGTCGCACATGCGCCAATAAACGTCCCCGGAACAAACGACAACAACACCTGTTTCGCCTGAATACACATCAGAAAAGCGACAATACCGGTTATGACATAACCGAGAATTTCCAGATGTGGTGCCAGAGCACTGCCGTAAATAATAACCATCGCCCACACCACGCCGCTAAGCAGTGTTGCAGCGGAAATAGCCAGCCCTTTTAGCCCACCTTGCGGACAGGCAAAGTAGGCCGTGCAGCCCAGGAAACCTGCCCAGCTAAGTAAGCCAAGGGAAACAGCCACCCAGCCCCAGATACCGGAGAGAATGCCTGTTGTGATTGCAATAGAGAGAAGTATGTTCATGCCGCGCATAATAGCAGAAAACGCGACTATGAATGAGATCGAGCACACATTTTATGCAACAGCTATATATAGATTGCAGTAATGAGTGATTCCGGTCACATTTACTCCTCTGATTCTTCCTCAAGTTCATCCCACATTGCGCTGATTGCATCGCGGGTCAGCGGTGCCATGGTGCGCCAGAACGGTGTAGTCGCATGAGCCTCTACTTTTCCGAGAAATGCGCCGCACCAGGGCAACAAGTACTCGCTAAACAGTGTTTCCAGAGCTTCGCTTTCATCCTCTGTTGACTGATCTTCCAGCCAGGAAGCGGCCAGCAGCAAAGTACCAATGTGATCGGCTGGCGTATCCGCTAACGGCATCCCGCGTTCGGAAAGGAAAGTACGGACTTCCGCTTCTGTGGCTCCCTCAACCCAGGTGCTGCGATAAGGTGAAACTGCGCATTCATCACCGACGAATAATGCATTGTAATCGGCAGAAACTTGCGCCATATCACAGCTTTTCTGCAAACGCGCCAGCAATTCATCCTGTTCCAGCGGCCAGTTCGCCGCCAGTTTCCCTTCACGAATTAAGGTAAACAGCGGAACCAGTAAAGGATCCTGCGGTTGACGGTAATAGAGCGAACCCAGCACACGACACAGGATAGAAAACTCGTTCATTAATTTATTTCCGTTAATAGCAATTAAAGATCAGCAAATTCCGCAATCGGCGCCATACCGCGAGATTCAAGGAAATTCAGCAAACGGCGTGGCGAAACATTCAATATTCTCTCTTCCGGAAAATCCACTGCGTCGAGGATCTTACGGCATTCTTCAAAATCGCCCATGGTAAAAGCGGTATGAGAATCCGATCCTAACGCGACCCAACCTCCGGCATCGCGCACCGCAGCGGCAACCGCACGGCAGTTATCTTCACTGCCCTTACGCGAATGTAAGAATGAGGAGTTATTGATTTCCAGCGCCACCTGATACTTAGCAGCAGCTTCAGCAACAGCTTTAAAATCAATTGGATATCGTGGATTTCCGGGATGGCTAACCACGTGCACATGCCCACTCGCCATCGCGGCAATCATGGCCTGAGTATTCGTAGCTTCATCATGCGGCGCAAAAACCGGTTCATGAAAACCAGCAATAATCAGATCCAGCGAGTCAAACATTTTGCCGCTGCAATCAATTTCACCATCAATATTTTTGATATTGGCTTCGATGCCACGCAGGATCCCCACCCCATCGACGACTCGCGGCCAGATACGCATATTAATAAAGTGCCAGTGATGCGGTGCATCTTCCATATCAGGGCCATGATCGGTGATTGCAAAAAGTTTAATGCCTTTCTGTTTGGCCTGGGCAATGTAATCACTTAATGTGCTATATGCATGTGTACTGGCAACGGTATGCATATGAAGGTCGACGGGATACATAACTCTCTCCTGTATTCAATTCCCGCCAAGGATAGCAGGAATCCGTATGGTTTATTAGTAGCCTCGTACACGGTCGACTTGTCCGCTGACCGTCTTCCCTTTTTCGAGTTGTGTAATGGTGTGTGCTATGTACTCCACTGCTTCAACGGGTCGGGTAATGGCTGCGACATGTGGTGTTATTGTCACGCGTGGATGTTGCCAGAGCGGGCTTTCAGGCGGTAAAGGTTCACGATTAAAAACATCCAGCATCGCCGCTTTAACTTTACCGCTATCCAGCGCCGCGAGCAGGTCATCTTCCACTACATGAACGCCACGCGCCAGGTTGAGGAGATATGCGCCATCCGGTAATTTTTCTAATAATTGTTGATTAATAATGCCGACGGTTTCAGGCGTATTCGGTAATAAATTAATTAATACACGGCATTGGCTCAAAAATTTTCCTAACTCTTCAGTTCCGGCAAAACTTTGTACGCCGGGCCAGCTTTTATGGCTACGGCTCCAGCAACGCAGTGGAAAACACCAGGTCTGCAAGCTCTGTGCGACTTTACTGCCCAATACGCCAGCCCCCAGAATGCCGATAGTAAAATCTTCCCGTTGATACTCAGGCAGAGGTTGCCAAAGCGAAGCATTTTGCTGCGCTCGATAATCGTCAAAACGTCTGAACCAATGGAGCACCTGACTGACAGCATATTCCTGCATTTGCTCGCCCATACCCGTATCTTCCAGGCGAAAAAGTGGAATAGACGGTTTCAGCATTTCAGGGTATGTCTGTAATTTACTCAAAATCGAATCAACGCCGGCACCTAATGCGAACACAGCCTTAAGATCACGACCTGCCAGCATTTCAACAGGTGGATGCCAGACCAAAGCATAATCCGCAGGATGATTATCACCGGTTTTCCATGCTCTGACTCTGGCCTGAGGAATAGCTTTACCCAGCGCATCAATCCACCAGGCGGTATCGAACACAGGATGATAAAAAATGATATCCATACTGACTCCCGAAAGCGGTTTTGCGGAATTTACCCGCGCTTATCATTATGATCTATAAAGCTCCTCAGCATAACAAATCCACTGCTGGTGGTAAAAAAAGCAAACTTTGCTTATTAAAGTTGCAGATTGATTGAAGTTTGAATAAACGCGCTATTTTTTTAAAAAGTTTGTTGACCTCAGGCCGTGATTTCCCTAAATTAGCGCCCGTTCCAGCAAGACAGGAACGACAATTTGGTGAGGTGTCCGAGTGGCTGAAGGAGCACGCCTGGAAAGTGTGTATACGGCAACGTATCGGGGGTTCGAATCCCCCCCTCACCGCCAGATTATAAGCGCATGTTATTGTTTAACATGCGCTTTTTTATTTATCCTTCCGGACAGTATGCCATCGGGTATGCCATCTGAAACCGGTTTATATGCCCCGCGATCATATCTTATCGGACAATTTCCGATCTTTGAGCATACTGGCAAAGCTATACTGCCAGCATGTCAGGATAGTGTTTTGCGATAATATCATTCAGTCTGTCAACCAGTTCTGGTTTCCTGAACGTGATGTGTGCGGAGCCCTTCTTAAAGTATCTGATGCTGAACATCTCATCTTCATAGCTCTCTTTACCCTGAACAGACTGAATGTGATCATCCAGACGAAGGGTGATGTTTCCCCGGTTGTCGGGGATTGGTTTGCCGCTGAACAGGTGCAGCATTCTTTCCAGGTCGGCAAGTCGATCTGCCTGTTGCCCGCTGTTCAGATGAAACCCCCACCGGTCCCATCTCACCAGATTGTTGACGATAATTTTATTACCAAATTTACAGGGGGAGTTGGTTTTGTAATTCCAGTTCAGCCCTCTGAAGACGTTGATCACCCCTCGCTCAAACACCTCATCCTTATTCTGGTGCAGTTGTTCAAATGTGCTCAGGATGTTCGCTTCGCTGATTTCCGGAAAATTATCGTACTCCAGTGACCGGTACCATGTATCACGGGCCTGCGCATCCATTAATGACAGCATCCCGGAACGTTGCATCAGGTCACGCCAGATTTCGCGGTCAAGGTTGCGGGTGATGGCTTTCATTGCTGTTTCAGGTTTCTCCATGAGCCAGCAGCCACAGCGAAAATCCTGTTTCATCGCCCAGTCCAGTGCGGTTTTACCGCCAATACTTTCTGTCATTGCTGAGATTTCAGCCAGCTGCCGGATAAGTGTGTCGATTTGCAGCAGCGTACTCTTTCGTACAGTCAGAATGTGGCGGATACTGGTTGAGCAGATAACGTCCGTATGCCCGTTGACCACTTCCGGACGGGAGGCTGTGATATCAGACATAATCGATATTCCTTTTTGCAGATAAATGAAAACGCCAGCCCTGTTCAGGCTGGCGTCAGTGGAATGAAGTCTGGTGAGTAAGACTCACTGGTTCTGTTGCAGAAACTGCAACTGGCGCAGGGTACGGATATCCTCCCTGGCCTGTTCAATGCAGGGCAGCAGTGCTGCCGAATCCGTTTTATCCTCATCGTTGTCAAAGATAATTCCCGATTCGCAGTCGATATTGTCCT
Source organism: Escherichia sp. MOD1-EC6475 (assembly GCF_003046645.1). Lineage (NCBI taxonomy): Bacteria > Pseudomonadati > Pseudomonadota > Gammaproteobacteria > Enterobacterales > Enterobacteriaceae > Escherichia > Escherichia sp. MOD1-EC6475. The sequence goes on from NZ_PZKQ01000025.1 coordinate 188,014, forward strand.
GTAGCCACGCAATCAGAATATCCAGTGCGGTTTCCGTGGTTAATGATTTCATGTTGTTCCTGGTTACCAGTCGAAAGTGGGCAGGTCCGGCAGACATTCAGCGCTGGCATCCAGATGAATGAGACTGACGCCATAACGTTGGATGAGTGTGACAACCAGACGACGGAACGTTTTTGACAGCCCCAGGCGCTTGAGCCGCAGAACCGGATATGACCACGCATCGGTACGTAACAGATATCCGCTACCTGTGAAATGAATCCATTCTGATTCACCGAAGTCACTGGTCTGGTGTGACAGCGAGTACAGCCAGGCGTTATCCTTTTCCGTGATATGTGCGGTACTGCAGCGTATGCCGGCAAGGGTTGCAAACGGTGGTAGTGTGCAGGTTGACTGTTGGTCGGATTCCTCCACCACGCGGAGTGAATAACCGTTTTCAGCGACCTTGTTAATCAGTTCAGTGAGATTAACACCATCGACGTCAGCGACAATTCGCCCCATGTTCAGTGCCTGCGCATTAATGCTGTCGGCTTCCAGCGTCAGGGCCAGTTTCATTGTTTCGCCCCCGGATGTTTACCCAGGGTAATGTTATTTACCGTTCTGTAGTTGTCGCGGGTCATCAGGCCGGTTGCCCGGCGTGCCCGGAGGATATCAATACTGTTTATTAACTGAGAACGGGTACAGGCGCTGAATCCCGGCTGGTCGGTACGTACCAGTGCGTATTTTTCAACGAGAAAGTTCACCGCATCGCACAGTGAAATGCCTGCCTCAATATGCTGCTCAATCACACGTTCATCAGCGAACGGTGTGTCATTCAGAGTAAGGCCGTAGTGCTGATCCAGCAGTCGGGTGAGCAGTGTCTGCCAGATTTCAACCGGAGACGGGCGTGAACTGGCCGCCTGCCCGGGTAATACAGGTAATGTTTTCATACTGAAGATTTTCCTGAAATGCAGAGATGAAAAATGGAAAAGTGGCGTGGTGAAAGCACCAGGCCGGAGCAGAAGGTTATTCTGGAGAGTTACTTTTTCGTTTCGGGCGTCGGATAAACAGCCATATAAACGTAGCCACAACTGCCGAGGGTATCGGCTTCGCAGGTCAGCCCTTTTGCATACAGCGTGACGGTATGCTGATGGCGGGGATTCAGTTCACCGCTGGTGAGCATGAGCTCCAGTTGTTTCATCAGCAGCGGAAAGGCCTGGTCCAGATGGTACGCATCCGCGTCGCTGAACCGGCCTCTGATACCGGCGCGGTCGGCAAGGTAATGCAACTGATTGCCCTCCTGCACCAGACGGGCGCCGAAACAGGGCGTCACGGTGCAGGGTAGTCCCCACCAGGGACGGTCATGATTGTCATCGGGATGCGTTGTCCCGGAGAGTGTGTCTGACACGATAAAATCCTCACAGAAAATCGGTGAATGATAGTTTAACGATGACGAGTCAGCCGGCGCGCAGACCGGCTTCGGTGAAGGTGTATTCGTTGATGAGTAGGGCCTCATCCACAGCGGCGTCTGAGGTCAGCCAGTCGTACTCGTTTTCCAGTTGACGGTACAACCAGAAGGCCAGGTCGCGCAGGGCTTCACTGACTGCGGCTTCCGCATCGGTTGTCATAGTCTGACCAGTCGGACTGTTCCTGGTAACAGTGATATCCATGCTGTACGGATGGCAGTAACGTCCCCGGTGACTGATTTCAGCCTGTAATTGCCAGAAGTTACGTTTCTGCACCGCCTGCAGGACATCCGCGATACGATGGAGTTCATGCTCCTGTGGGGCATACTCCCGGATTCTTCTGACTGTCGCTGGCTGCCAGTGCCAGCGTCCTTCAAAACAGGCTCCGTCCCCCTGGCTGCAGAATCCGCTGAACCAGATGCTCGGCTCTTCCATAAACCTGCCGTTGCTGAGCCGGAAAACGCGCTGGCGGAGGTCAATCCCGAAAATGTCACAGACCTCCCTGAAGTCTTCATACACGTTTTCATACCAGTTGCTGTCAGCATGATGCTGACGGTACCCGTCGCGGGCTTTTTCCCGTGCGGTGGCGGATAGCTCATTCAGTGTATACACGGTGGAGGTGATAATTCTGCTCATCTGAATGCCCGTCCTGATTCAGTTCAGGGTGACGCTCATCAGCCGGACATACGGGCCAAAACTGTCCTTACGGCGTTCAGCAAACACGGCCAGCACACCGGGAATATCCTGCACTTCACGACCGGTATACGCTTCAGTGCTGCCGTGCCAGCGGTATTTGCCGGTACAGAACGGGAAAAGACGGGATGCAGGATGCTGACGGTGAATACGCATGGCTTCACCACGGGTGATGATTTTCATAATGGGATACCTCTGAAGACAGAAGATAAAAGTGAAAACAGGTGTGATGTGGTTGTGACGGTGACGGGTTAAAGCAGGCCGTGTTCCGCAAAGGAGAAAACCTGGCTGCCACCGACTATCAGATGGTCCGGCACCCGGATATCCACCAGGGCCAGCGCCTGTACCAGACGCTCAGTGATAAGCCGGTCAGCCTTACTGGGGGTGACTTCACCGGACGGGTGGTTGTGTGCCAGCACCACGGCAGCGGCATTGTGGTACAGGGCACGTTTAATCACTTCCCGGGGATGGACTTCCGTGCGGTTGATGGTGCCGGTGAAGAGGGTTTCACCGGCAATCAGCTGATTCTGGTTGTTCAGATACAGCACCCGGAACTCTTCCCGCTCCAGTCCCGCCATGTTCAGAATCAGCCACTCCCGTGCCGCATGCGTGGAGGTGAAGGCCACGCCGGGTTCATGAAGATGGCGGTCCAGGGTTTTCAGGGCCCGTTGAATGAGGCTGCGCTCGCCGGGCGTCATCGCTCCGGGCAGAAAGGAAAGCTGTTGCATTGTGCTTCTCTCCATTCAGTCGATGATACGCATAATGGCGCTGCATTCCGGATGCTGCAGGGCATAATCCCGCAGCCGGTAATAATGAACCGTCATGGCATAATTCTCTGTACGACAGGCATGATGACTGTACGTCATCAGGCAGGCAGCAATGCCGGCGGCTTCCGGGCTCATTTCAGCGCGGTTACCGTTCATGGCATTGAACAGTACCCATGTTTCGTCATCATCATCCGGTTCGGGTGCCATAAATGCCCCACCGTTGTTCAGGGTGTACAGATTCCAGATACCCCCGCAGTAGTCTTCACACAGACGGTCCATCCAGCCGAAGACACGGGGCTCCAGGGTCACCCACTGTGGAATGAGGCCAAAGTGCTGCGGCCAGAAGCTGATGCGCTGTTCATCAGGGACTATGGTGGCAACCAGTTGAGACTGGTTATTCCCTGATGCAGTGGTTACGGAAACAGAAGGTGTGGTGGAGCTATGCGAAAAGGTTGTCATGAGATTATTCCTTATAAAAAGTAAATGAATGGAAGAATGCCCGGGGGAAGGTACAGACATGAGTCAGAACTGCGCTTTCAGGGAAACAGCATCAGCGCAGGCTCTCCAGCAGCGTTTCCGCCATCACCCACAATGCGCGATTGAGCTTGATGTCGGTGTCGATACTGTGAATGGCACGGGTATGGATACGTTTTCCTCTGGCACTGCGGCCGGAAATCCCCCCTTTCAGCATATTCTCCTGGATGGTCTGATATGCGCTCCACAGGTCCTTACCGTAATCCTCCCGGCGTCGCGGTGTCAGAATGTCAGCGGTGGTGACCGGCTGATGTTCATCACCATAACGGTAAGTCAGTGCCGCCTGTGCCAGCGCCTGGCGTGCCGGTGGCGGTAAGACCAGAGACTGCATGGCATCACGCTTTTCCTCAATCCGGTCAAACACGCCCACCACCTCGTAAGCCCCTTCAATGACTCTGTCCACCACATTTCCCCGGTGTGGAACACGCACTTCCCCCAGAGACTGACCGCAGACGCAGCCGTTCTGGCAGACGAATCTGAAGTAACCCGGCAGCATCTGGTAGCTGGAGGTACCGTCATGGGAGTTGAGCAGAATAATTTCAGGGACATGTTGTCCGGTTATCTCCCCGTCACGCCGCAGACGCAGCATGTGTTTGGTGTATTCCCGGCGGCTCTGGTCGCGCACGCGGGTCTGGCAGGCGAAGAAGGGCTGAAAGCCTTCCCGCTGCAGGCTTTCCAGCACGGTGATGGTGGGGATATACGTATAGCGTTCACTGCGGGAGGTATGTCGGTCTTCCCCAAAAATACTCGGTACATGGCACATCAGTTCTTCGTGTGTCAGCGGACGATCACGACGTATCTGGTTCGCATAACCAAAACGACTGGCTAATCGCATGATTTGCTCCTTATGAATGATTAAGCGATATAAATGAAAAAGCCGCGTCTCCCGGAGAAGACGCGGCCTGATGGGTGAAATGAATGAGGTTTATTGTCTGAGAAGCCCTTCACTGGCGAACCACGTATTAAGCTGTATTCCGGCATCGCCAGTGCAACTGACCTTCAGCATTGCGGATAACCCGCCGGAAATATGTTCACTGGTTGTTTTTGTATCTTCCCCCAAAATTAAATAAATTCATCTTACATCACCCAGATAATATATATCTGAAAATATTTTCAATAACACCAGACAGGAAAAACACCACCACAGGCGGTGGCGTTTCTTTGGGGCGTCTTTATTTAATCCGGGCCATCGCGTTTCTCAGTGCCGAATCTGCCTCTTCCGTTATCTCCAGACTTTTCTGCAACACCGTTTCTGACCGGGACAGTGCCTGACGTGCTGCCAGCGGTTTCCGGATATGCTCCATCGTCAGCATCGTGTCCTCGTAGCCCTGCTGACGCCAGGCGTCGGTATGTGCCGACGCGAAACTGAGCAGACCGCCGCTGTTGCCACCATCACCTGCATGTTTCAGCCTTTTCCGGGGACGGATCTCAAGGATCGTGGTGTCCGGAAAAGCCCGACGATCCCATAAAGAACCGTCACTCAGATGCGACACAATCACCATATTGCATCCGGCATCCACCAGTGGCGTCACGGGAGTATTCCCCTGCCTGTTTTGCCATCCGCCCATCCCACCATCACCGTACATTGTTCCCTGAATCTCGCGGGGACGGAACAGCAGGGGCAGCGCGGCTGATGCCAGTAAGGCTTCTTTCTGCTGCCCGCGGGGCAGACTCTGGATATGCTGAAAAACGGCGTTTTTCGTGGTTCCGACACCCAGTTCAGCACGAATGCAGTCAATAATATCCTGCATGCCCCCTTCTGTGGGGTACAGCGACACATACAGCGGTAGCCCGTCTGCCAGAGCATCAGTATCAAGATAATGATCCATCAGCGCTGTCAGGGGCTCATCTGACAACAACGGCTGAGTCATCGGATTGTCGAACCCGTTGATTATCGATATATGGCGAAGAAGCGTCGTAAGCAGTGCTCCTGCACGTCCGGGGATCTGGCAGAGGGTCATTGCCTGGAACAATTTTTTCAGCAATGAAAAGTAAACCGATCTGTTTACCGACAGCACCTGATTATTCCCCAGATGATCCCAGAGCGCCTCCAGGCGTACGGCAGCTTCTGACAGATCGGGAGAGGCCGCGATAATGGCACCATTGAATGCGCCAATGCTGGCCCCTGAAACCATGCTGATCTGTGAACCACACTCTGCCAGTGCCTTAACCACTCCCGCCTGATAAGCGCCCACCGCTCCGCCGCCGGACAGCACCAGCCCCGTTTTCATTTCTGTACTCATGTAGCCCCCTTCTGAAATATTTCATCGACCATACTTTCAGAGAGACGCTCTGCTGAGCAGAGACGGGGCATGCGAGCCGGTAAGTGTTCTGCAGCCTGTGTGGTTGACCAGATCACAGGATGCCGCTCTTCACTGCACCAGTCTCCCAGCCAGTTAATCGCTTCATACCATTCGTTATCTGCCTGCTCCCGGCTCTGACCACCAAGCCAGTCCAGTGAGTTCAGCCGTACTGTTGCGCTACCACCTCTCTCCTGTGCCATCTGCGTTAATGATTTATATCTGAGAATATCCAGTAACTGATTAACCTGGCCTGTTTCACCCTGACGTATCACATCACCAAACGCGCCCCAGCGAAGCTCTTCAAGCGCCACATAACAGCGTCCGGCAGGGGAAAATGACGCGTATCGCCCGGCGCTCCACCATGAGAATACCTGCTCAAGATGTAACTGCGCCCGCTGAACCTGGTCAACACGGTGGAGTTTTTCTTCAAGATGATTCAATTTCTGATGAACCTGTTCTGCCAGAGTGAGTAACTGCTCCCGCGTGTCAGCCGAATAATGCGCCAGCCTAGCAGTATCACTGACCAGTGAACTAACCCTGTCGTTTACCCGGGTAATTGCGTAATTTGTGGTGGCAAGCGACGTTGTCAGCTCCGTCAGCCAGCGCAGGGACGCCTCAACGCCCTGTGCAAGCGAAGCATTGATGGCATTCTGCCGTGCAGCGCCTTCGCCTGTCAGTCCCTCTTTTAAACGCCGGAAGAACGTGCGCTCTCCGGCCGTGCGGATATGCTCCTGTGCAACATCGATACCGTTTGCGAAATCAACCACAAATTTTTCAGGAAGACAGGTGAGTACCTGACATACCCGGTTATCAGCAATTTGTTGAATAAATGGTGAAGTCACAGCATTGTCTCCAGCTCTTCCCTCAGCGCCTTACTGTCAGTAATGAGCTCAGGAACCCTTTCATTTAATGCCTGAAGTCGCCCGGTAAGCCGTTCCTGCGCCTGCTGATCGCGTTTATGATCTTCAGAGCTCTGAATCAGCGTGTTACGCAGCTGTTCAACTTTCTCCCTGAATGTACAGAAAAAGGCATCGATTTCCTGGCGGACGGGCTGGTTAATATCATGCTCAATGGATGCCTGCAGCTCCCCGAAATATGCCCGGGTCAGTGACATCACTTCCTCTCTGACCTTGTTGATATTGATCACGCTGCGGCTCACATCCACACTGTACTCTTTCCAGCCCCAGTCACTGGTGTTTGCCCATCGACAAAGCGTACCCCAGACACCATCCTGTCGACAGCGACGGGTTACTGTCTCCGTTCTTTCCTCCATAAGCGCGCTCAGATTTGTTTTTACCGCGAGCCGGGTCTGTAACTGGCTGACTGCCGGAAAACTGATTTTTACAGTGAAACCTTCATCCTCCAGGCGGGAATTGATGCGTCCGGCAATATTTTCTGTGGCATACAGTGCCGTACCACGAAAACCTGTTTCAATACCCCTGACGATTTTCTCCAGCTCAGGCCGGAACTGTGCTTCGGCTTCACGGTGCAGGCTGGTCACAGTCGATTCGATTTGCGTCATCAGTTCAAGGGCTTCCCTGCGATCACTGAATTTTATTTCGGGGCTGTCCGGGGCAAAATCTCGTTTCCTGTAATCCTCCCGGCCCGGGTAGTTGATACCGGACCATTGAGAAATCATTCCCCATAATCCGGACCGGGACCTTCGTTGTTCTGCGTCTTCTTCCTCCAGCATTTGCTGTTCTTTGCGTTTACCGGTTCTGAAATAGTCATTCAGCTCCTCTTCCAGTGAGGTGCAGACCCCCGTGAGTAATTCCCGGGTTCTGGCATCGATCTCCTCCATGGCCATTCTGACATCAGCGGTCACCTGCTCCTGACAGTCCGCGATTTCCCGGATATCCGCAAGCAGGCTGGTGATATGCGACTGCAGTGACTGAATGCTTTGCTGTAGCCCCTGATGGCGTAATGACAGATATTCGCTGACATTTTCCGCATTCTGCATCAGTTTTGCGGCGGCAGAATCAACCGCCAGTGCCGCCGCTCTGGAATGGGAGCTCTGTATGACTTCCGTTATCAGTTGATCGATAAGTGAACCTTCCCACAGGTCTGTCGCCCCTTCGGTTGCCATTTCACTGTCTTTACAGACGTATTCTTTTTTCATGCGACCGAAGGCTTCCCTGACAAAATCATCGACCCAGGCTTCATCAACAGGAAGGGTTCCGTTTTTCCGTAACTCATGAAGCGCACGGTTAGCCAGGTACGCCTGACGTGATGAGCCTGGATAAACGCGGGAGGCGGGCAGCACATCACTGTTCAGCATTGCCGGAACTTTCTGGCGTACGGCATCTGCCCCATCGCCATTGCGGTCTTTCTCATCAAATTTATTGACCAGCACAAACAGGCGGCCGGCTGATACGTCAGCAATGGCATTAAGCTCTTTACGGACGTCTTCATCCGCTTTTGAGTTCATCTGGGTGTAATCCATCACCGCCAGCACCGCAGAGGCTTTCTGCAGTTGATCCCGCATCATCACTTCCATCTGCGGTTGTCCGGCCTCATTAGGGCCGGGGGTATCCAGCAGTGTGAGTGTTCCCTGGCATGCATCCATCCCCACCAGATGGCTGAATTCCACGTCGATCACCGGCAGTTTCTGCACTTCTGCGTATTCATCAAAAGGAAACTCACTCCCCATTGCCGCAGCAAGGCGAACCAGATCGTTTAACGATGCCAGTCCGGTAAAGATTTCCTCCTCCCCGTGGTATTCATTTTTGAGCCAGCCATCATTTGCCAGAATATCCAGCAGTTCGCAGGTATCCCCGGTTTGCTGCAGGGTCTGTGCGACTTGCTGTCCTGCCGGGGTGTCGAGTTTTTGTTGCAGTGTGCTTAATAAATTGCGGACGGGCTGAATATGTTCCAGATGGAGGACCGGCTCAGTTTTTCCGGGAACGTGGCGGATGAGCGTCGGTACAGAGGTCATGGGGCGGTTACGGTTAGGCAGAATTTCCTGCCCCACAATGGCGTTGATGGTAGTTGATTTACCTGCTTTCATCGTGCCGACAACAGCCAGCACCATCTCCCTGCGGGCGGTTTTGATTTGTTCGCCCTCCAACTCCTCAATTCTTTTCAGTGCTTTCTGTTTATCAAAAAGCAGTCTGTTTTCGTTCTTACTGTCAGATAACACATCCGGTTCATCAACCATTTGCCGGAGCAGATTAATGTTCAGTTGCAAAAGTCGGTCGGCTTCATCACAAAGCAGGGCGATGTTCTTTTCGTGCATTATTTAACCTTCCTGAGACGCATTTTCATGACAACCACGGAGGAGGTCATTTACCACAAACGATCGTTTATAACGATCGATATGATAGTAACGATCGATGCATTCTATTAACTTGAGAAACACAACGCAAGGGGACAACCCGGGTATGGCTGTGTTTGCATTGTGTTTTCATGGAGTTAAAAATCTGTAACGAGAGTCTGGTGCATCACCACCGGGTTCAGAAGAAAATCCAGTTCCATACCGCGCGGGCAACAGAGACCACGGTGTCACGAACAGCGCGCAGGGCCGTACGGACAACAGAGGCAACACAGACGCTCTCCGCTGTGTCAAATATCCGGTCCACCGCACCGGTAAACTGTTCACGGGCCTGAGACCGGACAGATTCCGTGCGCAGCTCGTCCTGCAGTCGGGTCATCAGGGGACTGGCGGCATGGTAGGGAAGCGCTGTCATGAGCGCACTGACCAGCGTATCCCGTTCCCAGCCGGTGCGGGCCGATACGGCCACAACCGGATGTGCGGGCCGGAACAGACGGAATACCGCCTCCGTTTTCTCCCGAATGTTCTGTGCCTGTGCGGGAGAAGGCTGAATGCCGGCTATATCCCATTCATGGCAGGGCTCCGTTTTGTCGGCCTGCGTCACCACAAACAGCACCTGCTGATGTCCCCGGTGCAGGATGTGTCGCCAGAAATACTCATCCACAGACAGGGCACGGTCATCGGCTTTAATCAGCCACAGTACCAGGTCAAGTTCAGGCAGAATGTCACGGTACAGGGCTTCATACTCTGCATCCCTGTCCCGGCTCTCGCCCACCCCGGGCAGGTCAGTGATAATCATGCTGTGACCGTGGCCACTCAGACGGAAGCGCCGCACTTCCCGGGTGCCGGCGTGAACATCACTGACCGGGGTGACCTCCCCCTGAAACAGTGCATTACAGAGTGAGGATTTACCGGCCCCGCTTTTACCCATAATGCCAATCACGGGTTCGTGACTGGTGAGTTTGCGCAGATGTTCCAGGATGTGACGGGAAAGTGAGTAAGGCAGGGAGGAGAGCGGTTTTTCAATTGCCTCAATGGCATCAGACGGATTCATACATGTATTCCCGGTGAAAAAAGACAAAACCCCGCGCACCGGAAAGGTGGCGGGGGATTCACGGAGATAATATCTGTCTGAGATTATTTAGAATGTAACAGATAATGAATTACTTCCTTCGCTTGTGTTCAAGATATTTCTCTGTAATCAGCATTTCAAAAAACTCTCCTGTTCTCAGACCGTAAATAGTTCTGAGCTCATCAAGCATTTCGGTGATGCTGCCAACTT